>DASYHR010000827.1:0-2400 GCA_035998385.1 Dyadobacter sp.
CGCCATTTGGCTATTGGCTGTGCTCAGATTCACATTTTCAGGTAACAAAACGAAACAGTATGTACTGGAGTTGACACCCCCCCAATGTTCCAGTCCGCTCCCCCCGTACTGATACTTCGGGTTTGCGGCTAACGTAGAAAATGATACAAACAGCTCGTAGGGTTGATCTGTATTATCCGGCGGATTACTCACAATTCCTGTGACTTCCAAATCCAGTTCGTTGGAAAGTTTCAGAACCTTACCAATCGGATTATCATTACCAAAATATTTCTTTGCCATTGCTTCACTAATGGCAACCGCATTAGGTTTGGAAAGTGACTTCGCAGGGTTCCCAATTTGCCAGTTTACATCGAAAATAGAAAAATACTCAGGATGCACATATGCGAGGACGGGCCCTTCTTCTTTGAATTTTTTGACAGGTTTCCCGCTGTTATCCAGGATCGAAAGAAATGGATCGTAACTTTCGATACACATCGTAGAAGTGTAGGAGGGCATTTCTGTTCGCATAGCTCTCCACATGGGTGTAGGCACACCGCGGGAATAACCGACACCGTCAAAATGAAATTCGGTCGTAACCTGGTAAATTCGGTCTATATTCTTATGGAAATGATCATGGGTTGTCTGAAAGCGGATAAACCAGAAAACGATCAACGCGCAAGCCAGCCCGATGGATAATCCTGCAATATTGAGCGTGGTGTATAACCGATTGCGCATGAGATTACGCCACGCGATTTTGAAGTAATTTTTAATCATAACACTACCACATTTTCTTGATTAAACATGAGCATGCCCGAGGCATGTACTTCTTAAATCTAAAATCTGTGCCATTTCCTAATTCTTCTCATTATCAAATACATACATGAAAGTAACTGTCCGTAAACGAACACGTTTGTACGATGGCGGGCATCAGGCAGATTCGAAGTAAGAGGTTAAACGGGTCAAGAAACAATTGATCGGGATAGTGAAATCAGGAATTATTGTCGATTTTAGACATGGAATAGGGAGGTTATTTTCCTATTCCATATCTAAGATTAACCGATGATAGTAATACTGTAAGATGCTTCGAAAGTTTCGCCGGCTGATAGTGACAATATACCCTCTTTCGTTTCAAATTGCTGATCAGAATCGGCGCTGTCGGCAATGCCTAGCCAGGGCTCGATACACACGAAGTCTCCGTTAGGTTTAGCCCAGATTCCCAAATAATTAAAATCGTCGTATTGGACGATAACGGAGTCCGTGCTTTTTCTACTTTTCAACGACACTTTCCGGGATTTCAGATTTTTGAAAATCAATGCGTCGTTATCGAACAGGCTGTGCGTTAAAGGCAATTCGGCAGTTTGATCTAATATAAGTTTGGTCTCTGATCCCACAAGACCATCATTTGACAGCAACCAGGTAGAAGCGATTTCTGAATGTTCGAATTCAAGAAAATAGTCCTCGTAGCTTTCTTCACTGTTGATCGGGCATTTGAACGCGGGATGCGCGCCCAGAGAAAACAACATTGTATCAGCGCCTTCGTTGCTGATTCGGTGGCTTACTTCAATCTTGCTACGCTTTAACGTGTAGGTTATTTGAAATGAAAACAGGAAAGGATAGACCTTGAGTAATTCCTCGTCATGTTTCAGACCGAAAGTAAGGCTCTCCGCAGTCCGACTGATCAGCTTGACTTCAGAATTATTTCTGACAAAGCCATGGCGGGGAACATCATATTCATTCCCCTTGTATTTCACAAAACCATTTTTGACTGCACCGATAACAGGAAAAAGAACAGGTGACGTACTACCCCAAATAGCAGGATCGCCACTCCACATAAACTCTTTGCCGGTTGCAACGGACTGAATGTTACACAACTCAGCGCCCGTTTCACCCACTGCGATACGCAGCTTATCATTTTTAATTTCGTGTTTCATAACGGTTTTTATTTCTACCAAAAGGTATTATTGAATCGAATCCAAGGCTTTGAGAATCACTGCACATCCTTCCCTGATTTGGTCCTCGGTAATTACCAAAGGAGGAGCGATACGCATGGAGTTGTCGCAAAACAAAAACCAATCCGTTACAACGCCTTGGTCAATACAGAGATCAATTGTTTGTTTCAACTTGTCAAATGAGTCCATTTCTGCTGCAAGCATCAGTCCACGCCCTCTTACTTCTTTAATCTGCTCATGTACCAGTAATGCTTTAAAAAGTTCGCCCTTTTCGACGGCTTGTTCGGCAAGATTTTCTTCAACTGTCACGCTGAGAGCAGCCAGGGAAGCAGCGCAACTTACAGGATGTCCTCCAAATGTTGTGATGTGGCCAAGGATTGGATTCGTTTTTAAAACCCGCATGACCTCATTTGAAGCCATAAAAGCCCCGATCGGCATTCCGCCGCCCATTCCTTTTGCACTCAATAAGATA
>DASYHR010000847.1:0-4193 GCA_035998385.1 Dyadobacter sp.
ATTTGCAGCACGGGATCCGTAAATAGCGGCGGCAGATGCATCCTTTAATATTTCAAATGATTCAATATCGTTGAAGTTGATATCGGCCAATGGATTTCCTGATGGTGCCGGAGAATTACCTGACGTTGCTGATCCGGCCAATGCAGACGAATTAACCGGTATTCCGTCAATTACATACAAAGGATCGTTGGATGCACTGATCGAGCCCGTACCGCGTATACGTACTTTAATTCCTTCTCCTACCTTACCACTGTTGCCTTCCACAAATACCCCTGCCGCACGTCCTTGTAACGCCTGGTTGAAGTTCGGAACCGGGGTGTTCTGGATATCTGCTCCCTTGATACTTGCAATATTTCCAGTTAGGTCTCTTTTGATTTGGGAGCCGAATCCGGTTACTACAACCTCTCCAAGGCTACGGGAATCAGGTGCAAGTTGCACATCAATAACGCTTCGGTTGCCAATCAGCTCCTCCCTGGTTATCATTCCTACAAAGCTGAAAATAAGAGTAGAATTTGGTGATCCTACCTGGATTGAGTAGCGGCCATCAGCATCACTCTGGCTACCATTGGTAGTACCCTTTTCTTGTATCGTTACACCCGCCAGTGCACTTTGATCTTCAGAGGTGACGATTTTTCCACTCACTGAAAACGACTGCCCAAATCCATAAAGACAGGTCGTCAGAAGGTAGAAAATAGTTATTATAGAGATTTTTCTCATAATAGTTAAATTTGGTAATTAGGTTTTGTTACGGAACAAATGTAGCGTTAATGTTACACTCACGAAATATATAACTTTTATTATTTAGTTTGTCAAGAATAAAAATTGTCCTTTAAATTATATTTGTGCAAGCTTTTCAGGAAATATTATTGTATTGTACACGAGCGGAGTGTGTAAGTGCCAGTGTTTTTTTGAAGACAATCTGCCATGGAAGGGGTAAACGTGGGCGTCAAAAACGTATATTGGTTTTCTACCAATACTTTCCGTTCTTTTTCGCAAAGCGATAACCGCGCCAGAAAATGAAGAAATGGTTGAAAAGTGTAGGGGCAAATCCAAAATGCTTCTGCAGTACTTTGAAACGATCGGTGAGGGAACGTTTATGGTTTTGAACGGATGTGCCACCCAACAAATATTTGCACAATATAAAGTTGAGGAGGGTAACAGTATCCGCTTTTTTGAGACAATTGATTTCCCAGTCAATATCTGCGCTAAGGTTGGTAATGTCGTAGGCAGGGGCGAGGGAAGTTTTAACAATAAATGCCTGGTGGCATACTTTCATGCCAAACTTAAAATCCTGCCATGTGAGGTTTGTCGGTAAGTTGTGGGGAGTAAACTTGCTGCGAAGACCAACCTCATTGCCATCTTCGCGTACGAACATGGCGTCGCTGTAACAAATGTCGGGCTTTTTAATAAGCTGTTTGCCAAGTTTCTGTAGAACCTCCTGGTCGTATACTTCATCACCTGCATTCAGAAACCAGATGTAGTCACCTTTCGCAAGCCGGAGTCCCTTATTCATGGCATCATATAAGCCATTGTCACGCTCGGACACGATTTTGCTGATAAAGCCGTACCGTCCCGCAATATCCAGTGTTTTGTCTTTGGAGCCTCCGTCAATGATGAGGTATTCCAGCGATTCCGGATCAAAAAGGCTCAGTGCATGCTGAACACTCGATAACGTGCGCTCCAGATATTTTTCAGCGTTATAGGTGATCGTAACGATTGTCAGAAGTGGCATGGTGATGTCGTTTTGTTGTTCAACATCACTTTATACAAATCACTGTATTGGCTTGTCACTGTTTTCTCACTGTATGTAAGCTCCACTTTTTTTCGGGCTGCAAGTGAAATAGACTTATCCGTATTGTGATTCAATACCCAGTTGATTCCTTCAGCAAGCGAATCTGCAGATTTGAGATCTGCGACGTAGCCATTCACAAGGTGGTCGATCATTTCGGGAATTCCACCCGTCGCAAATCCTACAGCAGGTGTACCACAAGCCATGGCTTCCATAATCGTGTTCGGAAGATTGTCTTCCAAAGACGGAACAACAATCATATCAGCCGCATTGTAAACGTCCACCATTTGTGCTGGCTCTGTAATTTTGCCCAGATAATGAACAGGTACCGGAAACGCATCAAAACTGTTGTTGCCTGACTTTCCGAAAATAAGCACTTCCAGATCCTGCCGTTGGGCACTGTATTGCTCCATGGCCTTTTTGAAATACACAAATCCTTTTCTTGGATCTTGCGTATTCGCGCCGGCAAAGAGGATCAGTTTTTTATCAACAGGAAGCCCGAGTTTTTCTCTGACTGCATTTTTATGTTCCGGAGCAAAGAAAGTTGTGTCAATGCAGTTGGGTATACAAACCGACTTCAGATTGCGCGTTAACGAGGCTTGTTTGGTGAGATCAGTCAGCCAGTTACTGGGTGATACCAGTGCCAGATTTACATTTTTATAAAGTCTTGCCTTTTCTTCAAACTGAACAAAAGAGATATCATATATATCAGGCCTGGCGAGGTAGGGGCAATATTGACAATGCGCCAGATAATGGTCGCAACCCCGGCTGTAATGGCAGCCTCCCGTAAATGACCACATGTCATGTAAAGTCCACACGACCGGTTTGCCGAGAGTAAAAATCTGCTCCAGTGAGGCCATGGACAAAAAGCCAAAATTGATCCAGTGCAGATGGATTACATCTGCCCGTTGTACCAACGGATGTTCGCTGATGTCCGCACCAGCAACGGCTGGAGAGAATGCAAAGCGAACGCTGCTATCTTTTTCCTGCGGATAGAAGTAGAGCCGTTCCTTAACAAATCTTAAAAATGATTTGCGCGATTCCCATCCGGACGAATTCAGGTCTTCGACGTTTTTTTCAGGTTTTGCAACACCCGGAATAAGCATGTAAGAATCCTCGCCATTTCGGAGCAAAGCCCTGTGCAATCGCGTGGCTGCGACTCCGGCTCCTCCTTCAAGGTGAAAAGTACTCAAATGCAAAATCATAGGTCAATAAGGTATGAGCCGGGGAACAGGCAGTCCCATGCAGGCAAAATTAAGCAGATATAATGATTATTTTCTTTTCGTTATGGCACGAATAAACATGCTATTCTCTCCATCCGAAGATATTAAGCTGTAAGTCCATGACGTCATTTCCACGATAGCGATGGTTCACAAAAGGTCTGTTGCGATGCTGGTTGGTGTCAATGAAATACCGGAAGCCACTTTCTTCAAAAATCTGAATGGTTTCGGCCAGTCCTTGTGAGTTGCCTATATAGGAATGGAATTCTACGAAAAGATTTTTGACATGACCCAGTTGATTACGGCAGTCTTTCAGCACATCCTGTTCCGCGCCTTCGATATCGATTTTTAAAAAATCAATCTGTTTTTCAGCCATCAGGTAATCCTTCAATCGAACAGAGGCAATTTTCTTTTTTGCCGCCGTTGAGTACATGGAAGAAGAATCAGCTGATTCGCTGCCAAACATGATTCCGTCTTCATTCGTCCAAACTGCTTTATCAACGATGTGAACATCGTTGATTCCATTATTTTGAAGATTTTTGGTTAGCAATGAAGCGATAGCTGGTTCAGCTTCAAATGCAGTGATGCGTGCGCTTGGAAACAATTCTTTGAAATAAAGCACGCTCATGCCAATATTGGCGCCGCAGTCAATAATGACAGGAGAGGTATTATCAGCCTTAAAAAAGTAAAATTCATCGGCATAAATTTCCTTGTACTGCCACAGGAACGACATCACATCAGGCACCTCAAAAGTATGTGTATCAAACTTTACACTGGTTCTTTCGTGTCTTTTTGCATCGCCATATTTCAGCAGAAGTTTGATGAATTCTCTGTCGCGGGCGGTACGTAACGCCTGAAACGGTTCTTTAAGTAAATAGCGCAGCCAGTACATGAAATTGGATTAGGCATTAAATTTCAGGACGAAGATAGGGCAAAGATTGAAGCTGTCCTTAAAATTACTTTCGTTTGTGTACTTTTGCACCCACTATCCAATTTTGATCTGGCACATGCGTGTTTGTTTTGTAATGGCGGGTTTGCCGCACTATTTCACCTTGATTTTGAATAAAATGGTTTCTGAATACGGAACCGACTTAATTCTGATCAAACCCAGCCAGAAAAGCAAAGCAGTCGGATCGGGAGTGAAAGAGGCGGATTCTGCCACAAAATTCAGACTGATCGAACTG
>DASYHR010000005.1:0-3759 GCA_035998385.1 Dyadobacter sp.
TGGAACTGATCCGTTTGAAAGAAGATGTCATTCGTTTAACGACCTTTCAAATATACTGACAAACAGTATAAATGCAAGATGATTAATTGCTTTATGTAAATTATTTGCAATAAAAATTGGTAGATAATTCGAGAGAGAAAATTTTATTGTAATAATCCTTTATTTATTTTTATTAATCCTTCTTCGATCAAATCCATCTGTTTCATAGACTGAAGTTAACGCCAAATGTGACCTTCACGAGAAAGAAAAAAAGGAACCCGGTAAGAGGTCCCTTTCAAAAATGGTAAGTAATTTATTTCAGAGCTAATCTATAAATCTTTTAAGAATGGGTTTGTAGGAATCCACACGGCGGTCGCGAAGAAATGGCCAGGTTGTGCGGTAGTGATCCAGTTTCTGAAGATCCAGTTCTTCAACATGCGTTACTTCCTGATCGCGTGGTGCAAGGTACAGCAATCTTCCCTGTGGATTCGCGATAAAGGATCCGCCCCAGAACTGCTGATCTGCCTCACGACCTACGCGGTTTACAGAAACCACATATACGCCATTTGCAACAGCGTGGCTGCGCTGGATGGTTTGCCATGCGCCGTATTGTTCTTCATTGGTAACGGGGTCCGCTTCGTTCGTATCCCAGCCAATCGCAGTAGGGTAGAACAATATTTCTGCGCCCATCAGGCTCGTAATACGTGATGCTTCAGGATACCATTGATCCCAGCAGATAAGTACACCAATCTTCGCAAATTTGGTATGAAAAATTCTGTAACCTACATTATCGGAGGACTCTTCCTCTGCAACAGTGGCTGCATCACCAGGCGTGAAATAGAACTTTTCGTAGTAGCCGGGATCATCCGGTATATGCATTTTACGATATTTGCCAAGATAGGTACCATCCGCATCCAGAACGGCCGTGGTATTGTGGTACAATCCATGGGCGCGTTTTTCAAAGAGTGATGCAATAATCACAACTTCCAGTTCTTTGGCCAATGAGCTTAAAGATTCTGTTGACGGTCCGGGTATAGGCTCAGCCAGTTCGAAGTTTTTATGATCCTCAACGTCACAGAAGTACAGAGATTTGAAAAGCTCCTGCAGACAAACCACTTGTGCTCCTTTGGCAGCAGCGTCACGGATGCCCAAAATGGCTTTCTGGAAATTTGCGTCTACATCTCCGGAACAGCTCATCTGTACTATTCCGATATTTACGTTTTTTTTCATGTTCATTTATATATGATGACCAGTTGCTACCCAAAATGGCACAAACCAATCTGTTATTGCAATAGTTGGTCTAATTCGAAATTAAAAGGGAGTTCGTTCATACATTTAAAATGTTTTTTCGGGCATTGTTTATGGCCAATCTTGGAACAGGGCCGGCAATCCAGACCTTTATTTTCCAAAATTTCAAAGGAGGTTTGATAAGGATACATACCAAATTCCGGAACTGTATTACCCCATATTGAATACACCTTCTTATGGAAAGCAGCTGCTACGTGCATCAGGCCCGTGTCATGAGAGAAAACCACATTTGCCTTTTCAATAACAGAGGCGGACTGATTGAAGTTATAGACACCACAAGCATTGTGAATAGCGATGCCGGGCAATGCATTTCTCACTTCCTCTCCATTTTCAAAATCTTCCTTTCCACCAAGAAGTATCAGAGGCTGATCTATTTTCTCACACAGCTCAATCATTCTTCCAACAGGTAGCTTCTTCGTAAAATGCTGTCCTCCAATGGCGTAGGCTACAAATCCTTTGCGATGGGTTATCGGAAGCGTGTTGATTTCAATCTGATCTTTTTCAGGCACAAAATAATCAAGCCCTTTTTGATCATTGTGGATGTTCAAAGTTTTGAGTGTGTCCAGATAGCGATCTACAATGTGGACATCGGGCAATCTGTTTATTTTAAAACTGGTCAGCAGAAATTTCTGAACATTCAGTTTCTCGAAGCTGAATGATGGCTTTCCAAGCGAGAACTTTATTTTTAAAGTCCGAAGATTATTATGAAGGTCAATGACATAGTCAAAGTTCTCTTTTTTCAGAAGTTTCAGTACATCACCTTCCGACTTATCGAGTTGCCACAGTTTATCTATAAACGGATTATCATTCAGTATAAACCCGAATTTGCTCTTAGTGAAATAGTGGACTTCCGCGTGAGGACATTGCTCTTTAAGGCATCTGATCACGGGTGTGGTTAACACGATATCGCCAATGGACGAAAACCGGAGAATCAGAAATTTAACTGGTTTGATCACTCTGTTCAGTTTTATCCAAAAATAGGAAAGGTTGTAATGTCAATAGTAAATGATGTTTCCAGCCTTATTGCCAGTTAATAATAGCAATTGGCCGGAAGAAATAGTTCCGGGATAGAAACTCTTTAACACTACAAGATTACTAACATTTACCAATATTTTACAGAGCTAATTGCTCTGCTTTCAGATTTTCAGGGCGCTTGTGTTTCCAGCGGCGGTGGCTCCACAGCCAATTATGAGGTTGGTTGCGAATATTTTTTTCTAAAATGGAAAGCTGTTTTTTCAAAATGGCATTGTTAGCCACCTTTTTAGGTTCCTCTGTGATGGTCGTAATATCTACATGATAGTAGCCTCTTTTGCCTTCGACTTTACTGAAGTCGGCATAAAGTACTGTGAGATCGTAACGGCGGGCTATGGTCTCTACACCACGGAACACACCCGTATCCTGATTCAAAAAGGTTGTCCAGAACGCAGTTTCGGGTACTGGCGACTGGTCATTGGCCAAAACAACAACGTATGGTCTGTCACGCGGTTTTTGTAGCTCCCTGAATATTGAGTTCATCGGTACCAGCTTAGCACCAAACCGTGTGCGTAAATCCAGAAACCACTGGTCAGATTCTTTATTTTGAAGCGGACGATAGACAACGATACATTCATGGGTGAAGCACAGGGAAGAGAAAAGGTTGGCCAATTCCCAATTCCCGCGATGTCCCATCAAATAAATAATGTTGGTGCTGGAGGCATAAAAGTCGTCCATAATACTGATATCGCCCTGAAGTCGCTCACGTATCGTAGCGGGACCGGCAGTACGAAACTTAATTGTTTCTACAATGAGATCAGTAAAATGCAGTTTGAAATCCTCTGCGATGCGTTGTAATTCCGCATCCGTTTTTTCGGGAAAGCTGTTTTTAAGATTGTCCCGGATCACTTTTTTTCTATACCCGGCAACGTCAAATAGAATCCATTTCAGGAAGGAAGACAGTCTGAATGCATTATTCCAGGATAAACCGGAAAGCGAGTTGAGAAGGAAAAGAAAAAGTCGTGAACTAATACGGGTCATGAATCGATTATTTTGCAATAATACTGATATCTGTTATGTTATAAAAATACTGGCTTTTAATTTCTATTTTTAGTAGCTTCACCTATTCAACAAGATCGTATAACGCTGTGTCAGAAGGATTATTTGATATCAAGAACGACAGACGCCTGAGTATGTACCTCTACCGTATGGGATTTGGTATGTGGCTGATGTACCTGATTCTTGGTGCTCCTGCAATGAGCACGTATGTGCAATACCGGATGGATTGCGGCGTGTTATGCTTTATTTTGATGATCATCGGTTTCTCCGCCGCTATGGTTTTCGATTTCGTCCACAACAAAGAGGCCTACGAGCAGAAGAAAAAATGGCTTTTTGTAAGCTATATCATCCTGGCAGGAATTATCTATTTCTTCGTTTTTGATGGAAAGCAGAATATCATCAACTTTAACTGGCTACTGCGTTTTGTCTGAATTTAATCGC
>DASYHR010000067.1:0-2620 GCA_035998385.1 Dyadobacter sp.
AATTCTGGACGATGTTTTCACCACCGGAGTTACCTACCAAAGCTACAGCACGCAGGTTAGTATTGTTCAGCAAGGTGTGATGAGTCACAACTTTTACGACATCACCTACTCGCCGCTTCTTGATAGTGAAGGGAATGTGTATGCGATTCTCGACATAGCTATTGATGTGACGAACAGGGTTAATGTTGAAAAGCAGGTACATCAAAGTCAACTTCAACTTTTATCCCTATTTGAGCAATCACCGGTAGGAATTGCAATGATCAGAAAGGAAGATCTGATGTTTACGATGGCTAACCCGTTCTATTGTAAACTGGTTGGAAGAACTGCCGAACATATCATCGGAAAGGGATTGATGGAAGCGCTTCCGGAAATGCAGGGTCAGGGATTTGACGACTTGCTGCGGAACGTTATTGATACAGGTATTCCGTTCCATTCGAAAGAACATGCTGTAGAGGTTGTCTATGATGATCTGCTGCAGACCATTTATGTTGACCTCACCTACCAGCCTCAGCGGGATATGGACGGCGAGATCATCGGCGTATTAGTAGTTGCTACAGATCTCACCGAGCAGGTAAAAAGCAGGAAGAGGCTTCAACAGACAGAGATATTCCTGAGAGGTGCTATTGAACTGGCAGAATTGGGAACTTACTCAATTGATGTAGAAAGCGGATATGTTGAATGTTCAGAGCGGATGAAACAGTGGTTTGGATTAACTGATCAGGATCGTATCACAGATCATATGATTTACTCGGCCATATCTCCCGGTGATGCACAGGCTTTAAAAAATGCGATTAATCTCGCATTGGCACCCGGAACCAATGGTTTCTATGACATTGAATTCAGGCTTGATTCCGAAAAAGTAAAAACTGCAAGAATTCTGCATGCACAGGGAAAAGCACTTTACGATAAGAGTCATACACCTGTAACCGTTATTGGATCTGTTCAGGATGTAACAAATCAGCGTATTACAGAGTTATCTCTGGAAGGACAGGTTCAGGAAAGGACGGAACAATTGGAAGCTACCAATGAAGAACTGGCAGCAATCAACGAGGAATATATGGCAACGAACGAGGAGTTGTCTGAGTTAAACAATCTGTTGAAGCAGTCCAATGTCAATTTGCAGCAATTTGCATATGTGGCGTCGCATGACTTACAAGAACCGCTTCGCAAAATTCAGTCTTTTTCGACATTACTGGTGGATCGTTACGGTCCGAAATTGGGAGACGGGATCGACTATCTGCTTCGTATGCAGGGTGCTGCCAAACGTATGTCTGAGTTGATTGACGATCTACTTGCTTTCTCCAGAGTGACGTCTCCAAAGAACGCTCATGTACATCTTTCGCTCACGAAAATCGTATCTGGGGTAGTCAATGACCTGGAAATAGCTATTCAGGAATCACATACACATTTATCAGTAGGATCTTTGCCGGAGATACAGGGAGACAACACACAATTGTCTCAACTGTTTTTAAATCTCATCAGCAACGCAATCAAATTCAGAAAGCCGGACGTTACACCGTTGATTTCTATCGAAAGTAAGCTGGTTTATCATTATCAGCTACCACCTTCTGTGCGGCCAACGCGAACATCGAATTCCTATTATCAGATTGATGTAAAGGACAATGGGGTAGGGTTTGAGCAGCAATATGCAGAACGTATTTTCCAATTATTCCAACGTCTGCATGGCAGGAGCGAATATTCGGGAACCGGCATCGGACTAGCTATTTGTGAGAGGGTTGTCAGTAACCACGGGGGGGCGATTCTGGCTACGAGTACACCGGGAGAAGGTGCAACTTTTAGCGTGTTTCTGCCTTTGTAAGCATCATATCCGATGGATTCAATTTAGCCCAGAAAAGTCTGACTTCTATGCTAAATTAATAGTCAGACATTAATCAATGCGGTTCGAAGTACTTTTCTACCAATTCGTCCAGCATGTGGGCGCGCAACGGTTTCGGAAAGAAATCAACGATTTGTCCGTCCAGTAAGGCTCTTTCGCGATCGTCGGGATTGAGCGAGGTGGTGAGCATCACAACAATTACTTTTGCTCTGAGAGCGGAGTCAATATCCTTATATCTATCCATGAAATCCCATCCTGTAAGTCCGGGCATATTGATATCAAGAAAAATAATACCTGGTCTTGGTGCCTGTGCGGTATCTTCAAAATTACCTTTTTGTGTTAGAAAGTCCAGGGCATCTTCCACGTTGGTTACGTCTCTTACACTCGTCTCTATCCGGGATTTCTGAATAATCCTGGTGTGTACAAAGTTCGTGAGCTCGTTGTCATCGACTAACAGTATACATTCGAGATCCTTAAATTTCTTCATTTTGTTGAGTAGTTAACAGGTATTGTAAAATAGAAAGTACTTCCTCGTCCCTGCTCGGACGTCACGCCGATCGTACCCCCATGCATCTCCAAAATCTTCTTGCAATTTGCAAGTCCTATACCGGTCCCCTCATAGGTACTTCTGGGATGCAGTCGCTGAAAGATCAGAAAAATCCGCTCATGAAAAGCAGGCGCAATACCAATGCCGTTGTCTGTAATAGAGAACTTCCAGTAGTCGCCTTGCATTGCACAACTTACATCGACGACAGGCGGAACGTCAGACTTTCTGAACTTGAT
>DASYHR010000104.1:0-1872 GCA_035998385.1 Dyadobacter sp.
GTAGCCATTGCAGATGAGATTGAGGTACCGCAATTCGTTAAAAAGAGATTTACCGTTTCGTACTAATAATACATCTCAAATGCATGATACAAAAATAATGTATCATGCATTTAGTTCTTTAAATACATCATGTACTTTTTAAAAGTACGTGATGTATTTAAAGAACAGCATTTTAATATTATTATACTTTGTATACTTATAGAATTTATAATACTTTTAATAATATTAATATTATTAAAAGTAATTTCATAAATACTTCATCACAAGTTACTTATCAGACAAAATCAATCCAAGGAGTAGAGAGATCTGTTATCTGTGCATCTTACTATCAGTGTAGCCCTACTCTATTCCAAGTTTATCAATAAAGTTGCTGCAACAATATTTGTCCAAAAACAAAGGCGAGCAGGTTAAAGTAACCGCTTCTATAGATGAGCCGGACAATTGCCCTTTGAATCATTGCCTGGCTCAGATGCCTGACGGAATATTATTGATTTAACGTTCGCTACATTCGAGCTGTTTTCCTATACCATGCGAAACACTGAATTCAACTGTTTGAATATTTTCGCTGCTAAGAGGCAAACTTTCACATTTGAGAAACGATACAATATTAAATTTATCTAATATTTTATTTTCACATATCATGTTAAAATATGCCCGTATTCCTTCAAAAAAAACACCGGATAAGCGAATTGCCGGAAAGATAAAAGGTACATTCACAGCTTATATAATGGCACGATTTTTCTAAATTGATTCTTGTAACCATCAACTGAAATGCTATGAACAGAAAACTTGTTGCCACTACTTCCACAGCCATTCACGCTAGCCCGGCAGAAATCTGGCAGGCTCTTGTTGAGCCTTCAATCATCAGCCAGTATTTGCATGGAACCAGAGCTGAGACTGACTGGGTAATCGGGAGTCCTATCACATTCACAGGCGAATGGCAGGGCAAACCGTATATAGATAAGGGAACGATTCTTGAAATCAATCCGGAGAGAGTGTTAAGTTACAGCTACTGGAGCTCTATGTCTGGTACAGATGATTACGAAGAAAACTACGCGCATGTAACATACCATATTTCCCACTACAACGAAGAATCGACGCTCACGATCACTCAGGATAACCTGGAAACGGATGAGGACGTAGTGAAAGCCGAGGAGAATTGGATGACTGTTGCAAAAAAGATCAAGTCGATCACCGAGCAATCCACACATAAATCACATTAAAAAGCATGTCTGGCACCTCAGTTCTCTCGGGTTGCCAGGCATACTTCAAATTCTCGCCTTATCATCTGAATTTTTCAGAAAGAATACGCTTTCGGTATTCGAATATTTGGTTGACCTCTTTCCTGACCATGAGTGTATTAACGACATCGCCCAGAATCCCAAAAGGGACCTTGTAGGTAAGAATGTCTTCCATCAGCACACCTTGGTCAGTTTGTTTGAAATGATGCTGATGGTGCCAGAATGCGTACGGTCCTGACCGTTGTTCATCGATAAAGTATTTCAGTGGCTCCACATGAGTTATTTCGGTGCACCACTTTAACGGGATACCAAGCACGGGCTTTACAATGTAGCGTATGATCTGACCTGCATAAATGCTGTTTCCATGGTGATTGGAAGTTACTTTGAAATCCATGTGGGGCGGAGTTATCGCCTTCAGGTTTTCAGGATTCGAGAAAAATGCCCAGGCTTCTTCCAGTGACACCGGTAATTCTTGCTTAAAATACAATTCCTCCACAGCAGTGCAAAATTTATGTTCTCAAAATATTTCAGGCCAGTCCTTTCATACTCAGTGCAATTCTTTTCCTGGCAAGATCCACCTCGGTTACTTTAACCTGTACAATTTGTTGTAACCGAACAACTTCGTTCGGGT
>DASYHR010000107.1:0-2609 GCA_035998385.1 Dyadobacter sp.
GGCTGCAGAAAGAACAATTCTGACAGATATTCGTGATCATGAAATCATTCACAGAGATTTCTTTAAAGCAGCTTTGACTCAGGCCGCTCCTACTGCTATCATTCCGGCATTGGAAGTTGACTTTTCATCGATTGACTTTAAAGACAGAGCCGCGGTATTAGGTGCTGCAAAACTTTTTGAAGATACAGGTGTTGCTGCTTATAACGGAGCAGGTAATCTGATCAAAACGCCTGATTATCTTGTATTGGCAGGTAAAATTGTTTCTGTTGAAGCACGTCATGCTTCGGTAATACGTGACCTTTTGAAAGCCAACTCTGCAGATTTTGCAGGAGATGATGTGGTAGACAATGATGGTCTGGACAAGGCGATTGACCCTGCAACAATATTGGCAGCGGTGAAGCCCTACCTGAAAACGGTTGTTACAGGAGCTAACGTAGGCAAATAATTAAGAATCAACTTCAATTTCAGAAACAATGGATATTTTCAAAATAATTGACGATCTACAAAAAATTGATGGTGACGCTGTAGGCCGTCTGGAACATGCCTCACGCCGCTACTTTATGAACCGCGTGGGTAGTACACTCGCAGCGGCTGCCGCTCCTATGGCATTCTCAACGATAGTAAATAATGCTTATGCTCAGTCAGCAGATGCAGTTGCAGTTTTAAAATTTGCGCTTACTCTGGAATATCTGGAAGACGCATTTTATAAAGAAGGATTGAAAGCAACTGGTCTGATCCCAGACAAATACCGTGTTGCCATTGCTCAGATTGGTAAGCATGAAACACAACATGTGAACTACCTGGTAAAAGCAGTAGGGCCAATGAACCTGCAGTTTGACTGGACTTATGGTGGAAAATTATCTGATACATTCAGTAACTTCAAAACGTTCATCACCGTAGCAACAGCTTTGGAAGATACGGGTGTACGTGCTTACAAAGGACAGGCCGGGGCACTTCTTAAGGATCCGGGAATTCTTAAAGTTGCGTTGCAGGTTCACTCTGTTGAAGCGCGCCACGCAGCTCAGGTAAGGAGAATTTTCGCTGTTGAAAATGCATCTCCGGCAACAAAAGGTTGGATTACAGGTAATGCTGCTCCTATCGCTTTGGTACAGGCTGTATACAACGGTGAAGAAAACCTTACTCAGGGTGGTGTAAACCTGAAAGGATTAGCTGGCAAAAGCGACAGCGCAATTTCAGAAGCATTTGATGAGGTGTTGACGAAAGACCAGGTTCTTGCAATCGCAGGTCCGTTCATCAAAGCCTAAGCGGAATATAAACTTCCATTTCAAAACTTATTTAGTACCTGCATATCAGCGGTACTGAATAAGTTTTTTGTTGATGTACGTGCAAGGGCTGCTCATTCGGGCAGTCCTTGTACGTTTCAGGATCAATCCATTTAAAATTTGCATATCAACAGGTAATCCTATTACTTGTATCCGCTATTCAATATGAACTACCTGAATCCTGAAATATGAAATTGTCTTTTGACAGAAGAGGCTTTCTTAAGAAGTCCAGTCTTGCGGCGATCGCCACTGCGCTGGGAACTGAAATCGTATTCGCCGACAAACTTCCGAGACGATATATCCCTGTTTTATTAGATGAAAAAGACGCGCTGAAAGGCAAAGCGTCGGAAATGATCGTGCAAGGCGACCGTCCGTGGAATGTGGAAGCGCCGCTAAATTTGCTGGATGACCGCATCACACCGGTTGAAAAGATGTTTATCAGAAACAACGGACTGATTCCTGAGAAGATAGACGTAAAGAACTGGACATTAACTATTGACGGCGAATCGGTAAAAGCGCCAAAAACCTACACGCTGGCGGATCTCAAAAAGCGTTTTAAACCACATACTTATCAGCTTGTATTGGAATGTGGCGGAAACGGAAGATCAGGATTTCAACCTCAGACGTCTGGTAATGCGTGGGGACAGGGAGCAGTACACTGTGCTGAATGGACAGGAGTTTGCCTGAAAGACATTCTGAACGACGTAGGTATCAAATCTGATGCGGTGTATATTGGCTACCACGGTGGCGACATCCACCTGAGCAAGGATCCTAAAAAGGAGGCAATCTCCAGAGGGGTTCCGATAAAAAAAGCACTTGAAGACGAGACACTTATTGCATGGCAGCTTAATGGAAAAGACATTCCGGAATTTCACGGATACCCTTTACGCCTCGTGATAGGAGGCTGGCCTGCATCCGTGTCGGGTAAATGGCTCAACCGCATATCGGTGCGGAACAAGGTGCACGACGGCGCAAAAATGGAAGGTCATAGCTACAGACTTCCAAAGTCACCTGTACAGCCGGGCACAGAGGTGCCTCTGACGGACGAGTACTTCAGGATCATTGAATCCATGCCTGTAAAGTCAGTGATTACGTATCCTAAAACAGGAGCTGTCATTCCTACTGGTAGTGAAATGGCGTTACGCGGACATGCCTGGGCGGGTGATTTGTCCGTCAAGCAGGTGGATATTTCGGTTGACTTTGGCGCTACATGGCAGAACTGTTCGCTGGAAGCCCCAGCTAACCGGCTGGCATGGCAGCATTGGAATACCAAAATAAAACTTCCTGTGAAGGGATATTATGAAGTGTGGGTGCGAGCAACAGATG
>DASYHR010000138.1:0-2722 GCA_035998385.1 Dyadobacter sp.
TCCACGGCACGGCGGTCACTTGGGCAAGAAGTTCTTTTTGCAAACCCCTTCACCAGCAACTTGTCTATCAGCCTGGATGTATTCGAATTTTTATCCAGCATTCGGTCCGCGATATCACTTACTTTGATAGCATTGGACTGCTGCCCCCTCAAAATCCTCAACACGTTATATTGCTGCGATGTGATGTCGTACTCTTTGAAGAGCTCCAGCTGTTTATATCCCAGCCAATTACTTGTATAAGTAAGGTTTATGACAAGACGCTGAAATGCACTTCGAAATTTTTTCTGCTTTATATCAGTTTCAATAGACATAGCCTGGTTGTTTAAAAGATCAATACCCATGTATGTACATTTAATGTAGTAACATGTATTTGATTAAAATTCGTTCATGCACTGGAAAACTATTTTCATTATTCCGGTACAGCACTAACTCAATCACCTGTTCAATAGATACTTAACCTATTCATTATTTTTGAATATTTTTATGTTTAAATTAAATACACCTCTGATCCTTGCCTCCAATTCGCCAAGAAGGAAACAGTTGCTTCACGACGCAGGATTCGATTTTGAGGTTGAAGTGAGACCTACTGACGAAACATTTCCGGCAAGTACAGCGCCTCTCCAGGTGGCTCGATATATATCAGAACAAAAAGCAGAAGTGTTCAGAGACGGCGCCAACGGCAAGTTGATCCTGACTGCGGACACTGTGGTTTTACTTGGGGATACGATTTTGGGCAAACCGGCTAATCGGGAGGAGGCTTACGTTATGTTGAGATCTCTTTCGGGAAATACGCATCAGGTGGTGACCGCAGTTTCACTTCTGGCGAACGGACAACTGACAACCTACTCAGACATAGCCACAGTTTCGTTCAAAACGCTGGAAGATTTCGAAATTAACTATTACCTTGACCAATATAAACCTTTTGACAAGGCAGGCTCTTACGGTATTCAGGAGTGGATCGGCATGATCGGCATTGACAGTATACAAGGTTCTTTTTATACGATCATGGGTTTACCCGTTCACATCGTATATCATATATTGAAACCATATATGTCAATTCCATCCACCTGCAATTAAATTACATAAGACGCTTCATCACCCAGAGATATAGCAAACCATCATTGCATGATCACAGACCATCCCGAAAAAATCCCCAAAGTTTGTTACGAGATATTTGTAAGATCATTTTGTGACTCAAATGCTGATGGGATCGGTGACATCCGGGGAATAATTTCAAAGCTCGATTACCTGACTGACCTCGGCATTGAAGCAATATGGCTTACTCCCATACACCCGTCGCCCAGTTACCATAAATATGACGTAGTCGACTTTTACGAAATTGATCCGGAATACGGCACGCTCGACGACTTCAGGGAACTCCTTAAACAAGCCCATGAAAGAAACATATCTGTCTATCTTGACCTGATCGTCAACCACATTAGTACCCTGCATCCCTGGTTTATCGAAGCTAGTAAAAGTCCGGATAATCCATTCCGAAAATTCTTCTGGTGGATGACTCCCGAAAAGATCGAAGCAATGGGTATTGAGAAAAGAGAGACTTCGGCAGATTCTGACGAGGTTTATCCATGGCATGAGAACCCCGGCGATGAAGAACTTTTTTATGGAATGTTTTGGAAAGGAATGCCCGACCTGAATTACGATTCGGAGAATCTGCGGTTCGAGCTTTCCAAGATCGTCTATTTCTGGCTGGTTGATATAGGTGTCGATGGCTTCCGGCTGGATGCAGCCAGGCACATTTACCCGCCATGGGTCGAATACAACAACCAGAATTTCTGGTGGTATTTCGACTATTTTGTCAGAAATATTAAACCTGAAGCTTACACCGTGGGTGAAATATGGGCTACAACGGAAGAGGTTGCTCCGTACTTCAAAAACCTGAACGCCGCGTTTAATTTCGATCTTAGCTTTGCGATGCAGCGCCTGCTGATCAATGAAAGGAATGAAGACTTGATTCCAAAGCTTATTTCCAGCTACTCCCTGTTTGGAAAGTACAACCCGAATTTCATTGACGCAATTATGCTCACCAACCATGACCAGAGCCGTATCGGCAGTGTAGTGGGGGGAAATATTGAGAAAATAAAACTGGCAGCATCCATACTACTCACATTGCCCGGCCAGCCCTACATCTATTATGGTGAAGAAATAGGCATGCTGGGTATGAAGCCGGATCCCAATATCAGAGAACCTTTCATGTGGAGCGAAAGATTTGCAGATCCGCAGAAAACCAACTGGATGGAACCTGTATTTTCAACGTCAGAAACAGTGGTGCCCCTCTCCAGACAGCAATATCATCCGGATTCCGTCTTTACACATTACAAATCGCTGATAAAACTGCGGAAAAGTGAGCCTGCTTTGTCTCATATATTGAATCCCGATATTTCTGAAGTCAATATTACAGACGACCGTTTACTTGCTTTTCTGCGTAATGACCCGGAAAAGCCTGTACTCGTCGTACATAATTTGAGCGAAACGGCCGTTGATATAAAACTTCCGACAGACCTGGTTGACTTTACCACGATGCTGTTTTCGACCAACATTCCGAACGGGCCGCATGATCCGGAGTTTACCCTGCCAGCATGGTCTTCCATCTTATTGACCAGATAAATGCAAGCAGTAAGTAATTCATATTACGCTCCTTTTAGCAACAAATTTCTTTTTCGAATCAATATGAAAATCAACTCATACCTCTATACCACATTAT
>DASYHR010000141.1:0-3961 GCA_035998385.1 Dyadobacter sp.
CAACACAAGGCCAAAATGCGCTATTTGTCTATTTCCCGGACCAGCAGAGACATATCATGAGCGGAATGGGCATCATGTTCGGAGGCTCGGGGGTACTTATTCTCGTCGTGATGATCTGTTTCTATCTGGCTGTAACCACCATTTTGCATCAAAAGAAGCTTTCAGATATCAAGAATGACTTTATCAACAACATGACGCACGAGTTCAAAACCCCTATATCGACGATAGCGCTCGCTGCGGAGATGGCTCAGGAAAATTCTGCAGGCGGCACGTCCTCATTGAATCTCCCCCGACTTTCCAGGTACCTTGGTATTATACGCGAAGAGAACAGAAGACTAGGTACGCATGTTGAAAAGGTGTTACAAATGGCACTTTTGGACAAGGGGGAAGTGAAACTTAAAAAAACTTTGGTGAATACCACCGACCTTATTACCAATGCACTGAATAGTTTAAGTGTGCAGATTGAAAATCAGAATGGCGCGATAGATCTGGAATTTGAAGCAGTACAGGAACAGGTGCTGGGCGACGAAGTGCATTTGGCAAACGTACTGAATAACCTTATTGATAACGCGATTAAATATTCTCCCGGGCAACTTCACCTTACTATCAGAACGAATAACGTAAACCAGGGTCTGGAACTGTCTATAACCGACAAGGGTATTGGCATGAAAAAAGAGCAACTACATCGCATTTTCGACACCTTCTACCGGGTACCAACCGGCAATGTCCACGATGTAAAAGGTTTCGGACTTGGGTTGAGTTATGTCAAAACCATGGTGGAAGCACACGGCGGAACCGTACTTGCAGACAGCAAACCCGGCGAGGGAAGTACCTTTACGATATGGCTTCCCCTTGCTGCTGAGGCATAAAACGTTAGAAAATTTCGTCTGCAAATCCTAACTTGCCGTCTTTTTAAGACAGCAAACCGCGCGTAGTCGCATTTTTATACCTAGAATAATGATTTCCAAAACTTATGCTCCCCAGGAAATAGAGGATAAATGGTACTCCTACTGGCTGGAAAACCGCTTTTTCAACTCCAAACCTAATCCTGATAAGGAACCCTACACGATCGTAATCCCACCGCCTAACGTAACGGGTGTGTTGCACATGGGACACATGCTCAACAATACGATTCAGGACATTCTGGTCAGAAAAGCACGTATGGAAGGCAAAGAAGCGTGCTGGGTACCTGGTACAGACCATGCGTCCATTGCGACAGAAGCGAAGGTGGTGGCCATGCTCAAAGAACGTGGAATCAATAAGAGAGATTTATCCCGCGACGAATTTCTGGAATATTGCTGGGAATGGACGCATAAATACGGAGGCATCATTTTGCAACAGCTTCGTAAACTAGGTGCCTCCTGCGATTGGGACCGCACCCGCTTTACCATGGAGCCGGATTTGTACGATTCTGTCATTGACGTTTTTATTGACCTTTATAACAAGGGAGATATATACCGCGGACACCGCATGGTGAACTGGGATCCCCAGGCGCGTACTACGGTGTCTGACGAAGAAGTTATCATGAAAGAAGTGAACCAGAAATTGGTTTATCTGAAATATGAACTGGTTGATGGGCAGGGGGCAGAGGGCTCAGGAGTAGTTGTGGCTACGACGCGTCCGGAGACGATTATGGCAGATGTTGCTATTTGTGTTAATCCAAATGACGAACGCTATCAACACCTGATTGGAAAGCAGGTTCTGATTCCCCTTATTAAAAGAGCGATTCCTGTAATTGCAGACGAGTATGTAGAAATTGAATTCGGAACGGGATGTTTGAAAGTAACGCCTGCTCATGATACTAATGACTATGAGCTCGGCAAACGTCATAATTTGCCAATCATTGATCTGCTGAATGAAGATGGAACGCTGAATGAAAAAGCACAGATTCTTGTAGGTGAAGAGCGTTTCGTTGCCCGTAAAAAAATCATCAAACTTCTGGAAGAGTCAGGGGATCTGATCAAAGTGGAAGAATACCGTTCGAATGTAGGGCATTCGGAAAGAACTGATTCTGTGATTGAGCCGCGCCTTTCGGAGCAATGGTTCTTGAAGATGGAGAAAATCAGCAAACCTGCTTTGGACAACGTCATGAATGACACGGTTCAGCTGATCCCTGCCAAATTCAAAAATACTTACCGTCACTGGATGGAAAATGTGCGCGACTGGAACATCAGCCGTCAACTTTGGTGGGGACATCGAATTCCTGCATTTTACCTGAAAGACGGTACATTGATCGTTGCCAAAAACAAACGTGAAGCATTACGTAAGGCGCAGCACGATTTTCAGCTTTTTGCTTTAACTGAAGAAGATATTACGCAGGATCCGGATGTACTGGATACCTGGTTTTCGTCCTGGTTATGGCCAATTTCGGTTTTCAACGGAATTAAAGAACCGGATAATGAAGACGTAAATTACTATTACCCGACCAACGATCTGGTTACAGCTCCTGAGATTCTTTTCTTCTGGGTGGCACGTATGATCATTGCCGGTTATGAATACAAAGGAACATATCCTTTCAAAAACGTATACCTGACCGGAATAGTAAGAGATAAACAGGGACGTAAAATGTCCAAATCTTTGGGAAATTCTCCTGACCCGATCGACCTGATTAATCAACATGGAGCAGATGGTGTACGTACCGGTATGCTTTTCAGCTCGCAGGCAGGGAATGACTTGCCGTATGATGACAAACTGGTTGAACAAGGTCGTAACTTCTGTAACAAAGTTTGGAACGCCTTCAGACTTGTAAAAGGATGGGAAGTAGATTCTGTTCTCGCCGCGCCACAAGGTTCTTCACTGGCCATTGCCTGGTTTGAGAGCAAACTGAATGTTACGATTACAGAGGTGCAGGATCACTTCTCAAAATTCCGTATTTCCGATGCTTTGAATTCGGTATATAAATTGATTTGGGATGACTTCTGTGCGCAGTATCTGGAAATGATCAAACCGGGTTATGAGCAACCAATTGATCAGCAGACTTTTGAAGCCACTTTGGATTTCTTTGACCGTCTGATGAGACTGGCGCATCCGTTTATGCCATTTATCAGTGAGGAAATCTGGCAGAATATCCGTGAAAGGGCAGCAAATGATTCGATCTGTATTGCACCGTTCCCGCAGGCAGGAGCATCAGATGCCGCTTTACTGGCAGATTTTGAGACCTTGTTTGAGCTCGTTTCGGGGATAAGAAATATCCGTAATGCTAAAAATTTAAGTCCTAAAACAGCTTTGCCACTGGCTATCCGCACGGATTCGAAGGCTCGGTATGAAAATCTGGCAGAATTGATCTCTAAACTAGCGTTTATAGAAGACATTAGTTTTGTAGAAGAAGAAGCAGAAGGCACCTCCTTTCGCGTGAAGTCTGACGAGTTCTTCGTGAACCTGGCTGACGAAATTGACGTAGAAACAGAGCGTGAAAACTTGCAAAAGGAACTTGAATACACGCAAGGTTTCCTTGATTCTGTGATCAAAAAACTTTCAAACGAACGCTTCGTACAAAATGCCAAAGGCGATATCGTCGAAAAAGAACGCCAGAAGCAAGCTGATGCAGAGGCTAAAATTGTGACGCTGAAAGAGGCTTTGATCAGGTTAGGGTAATAAACCTGTCATATATCAATTTGAGGTGTATCGGAATTACTTTTCGGTACACCTCTTTTGTTTTATAAGTTTTTTAAAATTTGAAAAAATACAATCCTTTCAACTACAAACTACTGGCGAATTCCAGAGTTTTAACGATCTCCTCCGGATTTGAAAACTCCAGTTTATTTTCTTTGATATAGGCATGTATTGCTTTTTTGTGCCTCGGAAATACCTTCAATAAATTCCCTTTGGTTGCCAGATAGATATCTCTGTTTCTGTCCAGGAAAAAATATACAAACCGTTTTTTAAGAAATATTTTATCACTCCCTTCCAGTGTTTGCGGCTGGCCGTTGCTATTCACAAAGGAAGAGTAGGTTGATATTGC
>DASYHR010000156.1:0-8055 GCA_035998385.1 Dyadobacter sp.
TTAATGACTTATAGCTGCGGTTGTTCCGATCCGTTACGGGTTGTTCGAGAATGTGCATACCGAATGGTATACTTTGGAGTACTTTGGGATATAACGTGGGAACCAGCTTCTCAGCTCCGTCTGTATTGTTTAACCCCATCGCGGCCTTCATAAAGGAGGAGCCAGTACTTTCTCCCATGCCATATTCGGGTAGAAGCACAGTCTGGGCCTTGTAAGTTCTCGGTAAAGTAAAACTATAAGCTACACCGAGTATCGCAAAAAGAACTCCTGCGACAATTAAGAGTAAGTAATATCTGCGAAAAAACGAGAAAACTTCGCTTATGGTTATTTGAAAAACTCCGCTCTCCTGATTTGAATTTTGGTTACCAGACATATTAGTTAAAATAATCTTACAACGGTGAGTGCAAGTGTGGTTAGTAGGGAGATAATTGCAATTCTCTCCCCGGGAGTAGTTTGTCTATCTTGCTTAGCTTCTTTTAAAGGAACAGTAACCACAGAACCAGGATCTACCTTCGGATAACTTCTGAAAAACAGGAATTTTTTGGTGCGGTGCGTGCGTCCGTTCGGGTATGAAACATAGATTCTGTTTTTCCAGGCATTCTCTGCAAAACCTCCAGCTTGGGAAATATAATCGCCGAAAGAGAAGTTGGAATCAAAATTAACCAGAGATGGATTCTGAACAATCCCCTGGATTCGAACCGTTTCAGATTTCGTGGGTACAAAGAGGGTATCGCCAGGAAGCAAGAGTAAATTGGAAGGAAGTGTGGGCTCACTCGTAATTTTTTTAATATCTACTGCCACAAGCTCTCTACCTCTGTAAAAACGTGCACCTTCTATGTATGCTTCCGGCTTTAAACCGCCAGCTTTTGGGAAAAGGTCCGCAATGCGTTCGAAATTATTTAGAATCGTATAGCTTCCAGGATATCTGACTTCTCCTAATACAACAACTGTTTTTTGAACTTCGTAACGGGGAGATTGGCGTACAATAACGATGTCTGAGGGTAGCAGTTTAAACTGTTGGTCGGCAGCATTCATCTGTAAATTGTCTGCTACATTTATTGTGAAGATTCTTACGTTTTGATTTGCAGGCAAGTCAAGCGTATCGTTTTTAACGCGTCGTGAAACTTCAATTCTGTATGGTATACCGCCTTCGGTATAGCCACCAGCCTGAAATATTAAGTCTGCAATAGTAATGTCTTTGTAGTAATAATAATTTCCAGGGTTAATAACAGAACCTGATACAGTCAGGTAGGTAAATTCCTTTAATTCTTCAACAGACCTTATGGTTAGAATATCACCTGGCTGCAAAGGAATATCCGGGCTTTCACCACTAACTACTTTCCTAAGATCGAAGGCAATTATTCCCGTTTGTGTATCCCCATTTGAACGTTGTATAACTGCGCGGTTTAAAAATGCTCTTGGATTTAAACCTTGGGCAAGTTTGATCATTTTTAAAACGCTATTACTTCTTTCTTCAAGAGGGTAAGCACCTGGCACGGTTACTGCTCCGATTATTTCTACTTGATTACTGACAACTTCCAGGATTTTTTTGGAAGTGAAAATGTCACCATTTTGCGGAACAAAGGTTGCAATCTGACCAGAATCGACGCTACCAATTACGTAGTTAGTTCCTGTGTTACGTTGGTATGTAAGTAAAAATGTATAAGCGTCTGGTGTATAGCCTCCTGCATAACGAAGTAGATCAGCTAATTTTTCCTCCTTCTTTGATTCGAAGATTCCAGGCCGCTTGAATTCGCCTTTCAATTCAACTCTGTTTTCGAAGGGTCTGATTAATATGATATCCTGATCCTGTAGCGCGATGTTGTCTTTTAGATCTGCATCTACAAGAAATCTATACAAATCAATCTTTTTAATTATTTTACTGTTTCTTATAACTTCAATATTGCGGTACGAGCCATTGGAATTAGGTCCACCTGATAATGATAGAGCATTGAACGCTGTGGCGAGAGACGAGAATGTATAAGTTCCTGGCCTTGCTGCTTCACCTGTAATCATTACTTTAATACTTCTTACATTACCCAAAGTAATAGACGACGAAGTCCCCGAACCTGGTCGGTTGAGACCTGAATAAGCCTGACGAAGCCGATTAACGATACGTTCGCTGGCCTGCTCAATAGTAAGTCCGTTCACGTAAACCGGCGCAAGGTTTAGCATTTTAACTGTTCCTTCGGGGCTGATTTTTAGCCTGAAATTGTCCACAGAATTTCCGTATATATCAACTACCAGCTCATCTTCAGGTCCCAGTATATAATTACGAGGCGTTGCAATCCGCAGATTTGGTTCAAAAGTAGATATGGGATTTGAGAAGAAAGAAGAACCAAATGCACGATTTTCTCTTCTTAGGATTAGTCCATTGGAGTCAGTAGAATCTCGTTGATTATTAGCTTCTTCGTCGAGTTCGTCTTTTTTTCTTGTCTCATCCAATTTATCCCTGTTAGGGTCTTTTATTTCAGCTTCTTTGGAGCCGCCCTGGATTCTTTTGCGCATAGCAGATATCTGATCCAGCGTATAGCCCCTTTGTAAGGCTGCTTTCTCAATGTCCATATCCGTCATGCCCGTGGACTTTGCCTTATTGTAGAACTCTACCGCCTGTGAGTTAGTGATAGACTCAGGTGACGGAATTTGTCCGGCCGGTGTTGCAGGAGTCGGAACAGTTGGCGCAGGATCTTGTGCGATAGTGAATGTTGAAGTAATCAGTAAAAAGAACAGAGCAAATGAGCGGGTTTTTCTCTGTAAATGTGAATAATGCATGTAGTGTATAAAATTACAAATTGTAGATATTCAAAGTGGTAGTGAAACTGTAACTGATTCACTACCACTTTCTGATTATTTCGCAAAGCTACAAAAAGTAGCCAAATTCCGAGATTGTTTTCCTTACTTAAAGATTTACTCCGATAGACAATTCCTTAAGCTGTGCATCGGAAATTGTAGACGGAGAATCAATCATCACGTCACGACCTGAGTTGTTTTTCGGGAATGCGATGAAATCTCTGATTGAATCCACGCCGCCGAATATTGAGCACAGACGGTCAAAACCAAACGCAATACCTGCATGTGGTGGTGCACCGAATTCGAAAGCATTCATCAGAAAGCCGAATTGCGCCTGTGCTTCCTCCGGAGAGAAGCCTAAAATGCCAAACATTTTTTGCTGAAGTTCTCTCTCAAATATCCTTACTGAACCACCACCCACTTCAACGCCATTGATAACCATATCGTATGCGTTGGCTCTCACTTTTCCAAGATCGGTTTCCAGCAAGCTGATATCCTCAGGTTTTGGGCTTGTGAACGGGTGATGCATCGCAAACCAACGGCTGTCTTCCTCGCCATATTCAAGAAGAGGGAAATCCAGAACCCAAAGTACGCGGTACTCATCAGGATTACGCAATCCCAGCCTGCTCCCCATTTCCAGACGCACTTCATTTAATTGTTTTCTCGCTTTATCGGCATTGCCGGATAGAATCAATAACAAGTCGCCAGGCTTTGCATCAAATGCTTCCACCCACTTTTTCAGCTCCTCCTCTGTGTAAAATTTGTCAACAGAGGATTTAATGCTGCCATCTGCATTGTAGCGAACATATATAAGCCCTTTGGCTCCGATTTGAGGACGCTTCACCCAGTCGGTAAGCTCGTCCATTTGTTTACGGGTATAATGCGCGCAGCCCGGGGCAGATACGCCCACAACCAATTCGGCGTCGTCAAAAACACCAAAACTCTTTCCTGATGTCAAATCAACATTTTCACCTTTGAGCTCTACGAACTGCATATCGAAACGGATATCAGGCTTGTCAGAACCATACAAACGCATGGCATCTGCATAAGTCATGCGGGGGACCTCAGGCAGATCAATTCCTTTTACTTTTGTAAACAGGTTTCTGATCAATCCCTCAAATGTATTCAGGATGTCTTCCTGCGTTACAAATGACATTTCGCAGTCGATTTGTGTAAATTCTGGCTGACGGTCGGCACGGAGATCTTCGTCACGAAAACATTTTACAATCTGATAGTAACGGTCGAAGCCGCCTACCATTAATAATTGTTTGAATGTTTGCGGAGACTGAGGAAGTGCATAAAATTCACCCGGGTTCATCCGGCTTGGAACTACAAAGTCCCGCGCACCTTCAGGGGTAGACTTGATCAGAACAGGCGTTTCTACCTCAATAAAGTTTAATTCATCCAGAAATGCCCTCGTATGGCGGGCTACCTGATGGCGCAACTGAAGATTGGCTCTTACCGTATTACGGCGTAGATCCAGGTAACGGTATTTCATTCTGATATCATCCCCGCCGTCCGTTTCATCTTCAATCAGGAAAGGAGGAAGTTTCGCAGCATTCAGGATTGAAAGTTCAGAAACTCTGATTTCGATCGCTCCGGTCTGTATTTTATCGTTTTTAGAAAGTCTTTCAATTGCCTGTCCCTTTGCAGAAATTACAAACTCTCTTCCAAGTGAGCGGGCAGTTTCCAACACATTTGCAGCAGTTTTTCCCTCTTCAAAAAGAAGCTGTGTTAAGCCGTAACGGTCGCGTAAATCCAACCAAATCATTCCCCCCTTATCACGAATGCGTTGAACCCATCCGCATAATACAACCTCTTGATTTACATGCTCTAAGCCTAACTCGCCGCAGGTATGTGTACGTAACATATAATTATTTTAATACTGAGAAAGTGAAAGTGTCTTATAATAAATGGTGCAAAAGTACGTATTTTTAGCAAATCTAACATGATGTGTATTTTATGAATATAAATAAAACAGGGTATCTGCTAAACCCATTGAATTACCTTTTGTTTGCAGCTTGTTTTATCGTTTCATGTGATTCTGATCCCAAACCTGCCAATGGGCGCTCGGATCAGTTTGAGATCACTGCTGTGAAAGCTCCGATTCAGCCTGGCATCATCGATGAGGCCTCGGGATTGGCCATCAGTGCACATTTTGAAGGTTATCTGTGGACCCACCAGGATTCTGGCTGGCCGGCTTCCGTTTTTTTGCTTAGTAAGGATGGGAAAACGATTAAAGAATTTGGAATTCCCGGTGCTGTCAACCACGATTGGGAAGATATTGCTGCTGCCCCCGGGCCCGAAAATGGGGTAAATTATCTTTTTATAGGCGATATTGGTAATAACAACCTGCCGATGACGGCCACCAATACAATCTACAGAGTTCCTGAAATTTTGGATATGAACGGGGGATTTGATGAGGGTAAGCTCAGCAAAATCCGATACCGCTATGTGGATGGCCCGAGGGATGCGGAGGCATTGATAGTCGATCCTGTAACCAAAGATATTTTTATTATTTCAAAAGAAGCCCAGTCCGGGATATATCGCTTGCCTTTTCCACAATCCACAACAGAGGTAATAGTTGCAGAAAGACTAGGCACTGTTCCCGGCGTTGGAACAGCAACAAGTGGTGATATTGCTGTTGATGGTACTGAAATAGTGATCAGAGCCTACCTCGCCGTTTATTATTGGACCAGAAAAGAAGGTGAAACTGTAGCGCAGACATTAACGAAAAATGCCAATAGAACACTTATCGTAGAACTGGAGCCACAAGGAGAAGGCATTTGTTTCGATCGTAAATCTGAGGGATTTTATACATTGAGTGAGAAAGGCAATGCTGAGAGAGTCAGTCTGAATTACTACAAGCGGAAGTAAAATCCGCTGGTTCAGGAACGGGTATATTTCAGAATAGCCTCCAGCAGCCTGTCAGGCATAAAAGGCTTATGCACAATGTCATTAATTCCAATACTGAAAATTTGTTCTTCCGCATTTAGCGCCAAACTTGCAGTCAAAGCAACAATTGGTAGGGTTTCGCCGCGTTCTCTCAAGGCTCTGGTTGCTTCATATCCATCCATAACTGGCATATGCATATCCATGAGTATGAGTTGATGCGACGTGTTAAGCTTGTGTAGCGCATCCTCTCCATTGTTGGCGATGTCATATGAAGCTCCCCAACGTGTAAGGAAATTGCGTAGCACTAGTATATTCATGGCATTGTCTTCCACTACGAGAATGTGAATGCCCGCAAGTGGAGTTTTTAGTGAAGGTTCAGATAATACTTCAGTTTTTTTATCTTCCAAAACCTGAAATTTCTGTGTGAAGCTAAATGTTGAACCTTTACCCGGTTCGCTTTTAAGATTTAAATCTATTCCCTGCAGCTCCAATATCTTTTTACTGATAGATAAACCCAGACCTGTTCCACTGAATCCCCGGGATGATGAAGAGTCAGCCTGTGTAAACCTTTCAAAGATGAGCTGTTGTTTATCAAGGGCGATTCCTATGCCGGTATCTTCTACGGCAATTGTCAATGTCACCTCATCAGCTTCTCTTTCGATTGTCTGTACCGACAACTTCACGTACCCCTCGTTGGTAAATTTAATGGCGTTGTGAACCAAATTTCCAACAATTTGAGCTGTACGCGTTTTATCTCCTAAAATTTGTTGTGGTATTTTTTCATCCAGATCCAGAATGAATTTAATCTTGTCTGTATTCGCAGCAGCCTGGTAACCAGATACAATGTTCCGGCTTAAAGATTTCATGTCCATGGGTTCCAGTGTGAATCGTATCTTCCCGGCTTCAATGGTACTGAAATCCAACACGTCGTTTACAATGTTGAGCAGATTGTTCGCTGAGAAAAGTAGTACATCTAATTGCTCTTTCTGATCTGCCCGGGGATTGTCGCGAATCATCAGGTGTGTCATTCCAATCACCGAATTGAGCGGTGTGCGGATTTCATGGCTCATCGTACTCAAAAATTCACTTTTCGTTCTTAATCCTAACTCTGCATCTTCCTTGGCTTTTTTCAAAGTATAGGCAAAGCGGAAGGTAAGGATAAGGGATTGACAAAAAAAGAAGGTAACGTACCCTGCGAATAGTATGAAAGGAAAAGGAGTTGTGATTCCATAGTACTCAAGAATCACACAAATAATGATAAGGAAAATAGCTGCTGAACTCAGCAATGCATACTGGGCTCCGGTTCTTTTGTTTCGATAGGCTTTCCAATAAATGATTACCGCAAAAGCGATATAAATCAATACAATAAAAATGAATGGGTCTATCAGTCGGGTGAAGAGAATAGGTGGCGACAGTAACGTGATCAGGGCAAAAGCAAAACAAATCCCGGACATAACAGACAGGATTTTTTGCGGAGCGTCATCAGGATATAGATATCTGGTATATAGGGCAAACATAGCCACCGCCAGAAAAAGTGACAGATATTCGAGGTGTATTGAGATTGTCCAGCTGATATCCGGCAAAATGGCCTGCAAACTATATTGACCTGAACCAATGATACGGTAACTGTAAATGATACAGAAAAGCGCAAAATAGAGGATTGCTTTGTCATGACTTCCAAATAGATACAGGCCAAGGAAGAAAAATCCTCCCATAATGATGCAACCCGTCAGAAAGTAATTGAAGGCATCATCCAATTGGTTCTGCATCTGGAGAACATGATGACTCCCTATCTTGATTTCTTTGGATACGCCGCCTTTAAGGTGATGAAAGTTGGCTACCTGCAGCGTAATATGCAGTGTGTCTTCGTGAGAATGGAGCGGAACAACCTGTACAGACCAGTATGGAATGGTACTTTTTTTATCTGTTCCCGGCGTTCCATTTGAAGCCGTTTTTTCTCCGTTTACAAAAAGCGTGTACGCACAATACATTTCCGGTATGTCGAGGGAAAGCCTGGGTCTCTTTTCAGGTAGTAATATCGATAATTTGTAAGTGGCGAAGCCTTGTGATGGGATTTCATTCTTTTTCCATAATACGTTGTGCCATAGTTCCGGAAACGGTTTGTACTCGAAATAAGGCTCAGCGTCGTCTGGTTGTAGTTTTGTATCCCAGAAGAACTTCCATTCGCCATGCAAATTGACAGTTTCGGAATTGAAGTCGGTTTGCCGCAAATCCAGAATACCTTTCTCAGACCTGGGTATATTGGGAGAGCTGTGTTCAGAATAGCAATGAACGCAAACACTTAGATACAATAAAAAGGTCAGAAAGAATTTTAGTCCTGATTTCATTAACTGACTTTCGGGTTCGGGC
>DASYHR010000169.1:0-2176 GCA_035998385.1 Dyadobacter sp.
AGCCAGTCAATGCCGCCTCCGCTTGTAGCCACCAGCAATTCACCACTACTTTTTTCCGACACCGAACTCACGATGTTGTAAGACAGACCGTCCTCTACAGTGAGCATTTTGAAACGTTCTTCTTTCGGCAACATGTACTGCACACCACTGTTGTAAGTCCCTACCCATAACACTCCGTTGGCTGCTCTGAAAATAGACATCACACCGTTGTCTATCAGACTGTTCGGTTCTTCAGGATTGTTTCTGTAGGATGTTCTTTGCAGTGTTTTGGTGTTAAAATAATTTACACCATTTCCTCCTGCAGCCCAAATCCCCCGCTGGGGATCTTCAATTATCTGAACAATCCGAAGCTGATCTTCTACCAGCTGGCCAAGCATGTTCTGACGTACAAACTTGCCATTTTTGATATCAAAGAAGGCCCGGATTCCTTTTTGCGCACCAATCCAGATACGTTGCTGAGCGTCAATGGCCAGTGACCTGATTTTGTCGGCGAATCCTTCCTTTCCTAACAATGCTCCATAATTATACCGTCTCAGAAACTTTCCGTCAGGCGAATATTGTCCGAGATAGATGCCTTCCACCACCCACACAGCTCCGGATTTATCCTGACGGATTGCGGTAACGTTGTGGCTCTCAATATCATTTTCGCTCAGGACGTTTGTTAGTTTTTCAAATGCTTCCGTTTTCGGCTGCCAGCGATAAATACCGTTGGATGTACCCACCCAGAGCCGTCCGTCCCTGTCCTCGATCATGGTCCATATCCGTATTTTCGTATCCCGGACATCTTGATTGTACAAAAACCTGCTGAAGGTACCATCTGACGGATGCAACAGGCCCAGTCCATCGTCTGTTCCTACCCATACGCGGCCCTGACGGTCAGTTAGTAATGCTGAAATTTGGCTGGATGGGAGGGATCTGTCATCCTCAGCCTGATGAGAAAATGTTATGATTCGATGGCCGTCGTAGCGGCATAATCCCTCATAAGTGCCAAACCACATAAATCCGGTTTGATCCTGTGTAATCGCGAGGATAGAATTGTTGGGAAACCCCTCCGGCACCTGAACGCTGTGAAATTTTGCAGCGGCTGGCTGAGCATTTGGTTCCTGCAGTATGATGAATTGCAGGAAGATGGCCCAAAGCCAACTTTCAGGATGTGCAACAAAGCGCATGCTCATTTCTACGATACAAAGTTTTTCTGATGATGAAGTTGCATCTACGTAAAACCGGATCCTGCGAATTTGAATCCTTCAGACTCACGATGTGCTTTGCAAAATTATAGCAAGTTTGATTTTTTACACAAACACTTTATCCTGTCAATATCGAGATTTTACTATCAATATGTTGTACTGATCTAGGCTGAGTTCGATATTTGCTCGTCGCCTGCACATAACATTAATAACCCAAAAATGTTCTGAAGCTCATCAAACACCGTATTTGATTGAATCCCGGCTTTTGAATGAATTGCTCAATGTGCATACAATATGATTATACGTTTTAACTAGTAAAAATTAAAAAATAGAACAACCTTCATACCTTTTATGTACATTTTTCTACCTGATTATACCTTTCATACCGGGGAGAATTCGTGTTTCATTGGTTAATACACCCTGCTATTTTAGAATAATTTCGAAGTATTGAATGAAGGTTTTGCGTGATAGAAGATGTCAGGAAGTGGACCTACTCCCTTAGTCGGCTTTTCTGTAAGCCTGAGGATTTACGTGAAATTGCTTTCGGAACAGACGATTGAAATTTGACAGGTTTTTAAAACCTGACTCGTAGCAAATTTCCAGTACGGAAAGATTTGTCTCCGTCAATAGCCGCTTTCCTTCATTCAGTCTCATTTCAATCACAAATCCCAGGAAAGATTTTTGGGTGCGTGATTTGAAGTAACGGCAGAATGCAGATTCAGAAAGATTTACCAACTTGGCCGCCTCGCCAATTGAGATTTCGTTTTTGAAGTTATCAAGGGCATATTCGAGTACCCGGTTCATTTTGAGACTATCATTACTGTTGATACCAATGATGCGGTCGGAAGAACAAGGCTGTAATTCCCGCGAAACAGATAATAGTCTGAAAATCTCAATCAGTAATCCCAGACGCGCGACTTTATCAGCTTCCAGCATTTGGTACAGGATCTCCCTGATATGCTCTCTGGTTTGCCCTATTACCATGAGAC
>DASYHR010000179.1:0-5031 GCA_035998385.1 Dyadobacter sp.
GAAAGCGAAGATATAATCATTAAGAAATATTCAAGAGAGACTGAAAAAGAGTTCACTATTTTTGGCATACCTACTCAAATTAGCAACAATACAACACCATTGAATCTTTATAGAGAGGCTGTAAGTGAGGATATAAATGGAGAAGAAGGAGTTGAAAAGTCACTTGGCATGAAACAGGCAATTATGAATATTATTACAACGGTAACTGGAGTCGAGAAAACTTTTACAGGGAAAATGCCTCATGAATACATAATTGATCCAATTGCTGTGTACATGGATATTTGATCTTAAATGAGGTTATTAACAGGAAACTGGTCAAGGTCTCCTGTTAATAACCAAATCATCCCCACCAACGCATTGTATTATTATTCAATGCCTTAATGCGGTCGTCTATACTTTCCAGCATAACCAAATAGCGATTGAATTCTGTATTGCTGCTAATCCGGGAAAGATGCACCAGTTGCTGTCCCATCATTTGATTAGCTGCAGCCTGGTAGATACGCATTGCATTGACTTGTCCGGCAACAGTATTAAATACTTCTGCCGAAACCCCTTTAATTGATCCAGAAAGAGGGTCGTTGGAGGAGCCTGCGCCGTCCATGCCTTTGATCGTATCATAACCTTTGTCTTTGAGCCATTTGTCCAGGTATTCAAGGCCTGAAAAATAACTCTCAACCGCAGGCAGACCATAATTGTTAAACCGATCGAGTGCCCCAACGGGAGTGCCTTCCAATTCAATTGATTTGGTGATATCATCAATTAGTTGATCAAACACAGGACCAAGCATTTTGGAAAACAATAGCTTACTTGCGACATCAGCAATCATCCCTCCTACTGTCTTGCGCAGTGCATTGGCTGCCGTATCTCCTGCTTTGAAGGCATCTACAAGTGCGTTTTTCAAGTTATCGCCGAACTGCCCCGTCAAATCAACAGCCACGTCACGAATCTGCTGACGCGCTTCTTGCATCGCATCATTCAAAGAGATAGCATTGTTCAACATCTCTTTCGTTTTGTCGTCAACCTGATTGCTGTTCACTAAAGCTTTTGCCATCTCGACATTCAATTCGGCATACCCTTCTGCCGTTTCGGTCACCAGTTCTGGATACTGATCCATGAGTGAGCCATAAACGTCTTTTTTCTTTTTAGCGAACAGACCAGCAATAGCTCCAACCGCACCACCGATGACCGCTCCAACTGCTGTTGTTACAACAGAGACAACCCCGGCTCCGGCAATCGCACCAATCATAGCTCCAGTTGCTGCACCCGCGCCAGCCATCCCAAGAACGGTCTTACCGTCGACAGCATTTTTCTGGCGAATCTTTGCCTGACCCTCCTCCAGCTTATCAATTGCGTCCTGATATTTCTGTCTGGCATCGGCATACTGAGCGACACCGGATTTTATCATTCCCGCGTAGTCAGTATAGAAAGGATTCTCTTTGTAGTTCTTGCCAATCCCTTTATTAAGCGCCAATGAATATTCATTCTCAAAGTTTAAACGCTCAGTCGCAAATTGCTTTTCAGCGTCCCGGCGTTTCTTTTGAGCTTCGATGATGCCTACAATGATCTGGATGACATTTTGCGCTACTGCTGCATAACCTTCCAGGGAAAGCTTTCCTTTTGAAGTCAGGTAATCATCCATGTTGGTGAAAGCAGCTTTGACCTGCATCGCACCGCTGGCCAGTCCAGAAAGTACACCGCCTATTTCACCAAGTGCTCCGTCATATCCTGACAGGGAATTTCCCAAATCGCCAAGCGCACCTGCAATTGAAGACCAGATTTGGAGTGACCGTTGCCTGTGATCCTCTTCGGCTTGTCGGATTCTCAGGAGGTGCTTTTTATACCCCTCTGTGCCTTTTTCGTAGAGCGATAAGTCTTTTTTAAGTGCATCAAGCCTGATCTTGGTCTCATTCTGCTTAGACATCATTAGAAGGCTTTCAAGCTCCTTGTAGCCCTTCGATGCTCTGACTGCCTCTTCTGAATCCTGCTCCAGATCTTCTTTCTCTGCCTTATCGATTCGCTCCAGAGCTTTAATGTAGGCATCGGATTTGCGGTTCGCACTTGCTTTGTTGAGCGCGTCACGCATGTCTGAATATTTCTTGCGAATAGATAACTCACGCTGCTCAGAGCCCGCTACATTGACAAGAAAGTCTTTTAGTAGATCTGTCCGTCTACTTCCAGTGTCAATTATACGTTGCGATAATGCGCCTCTCGTCTTCCTGCCAGTTGCAGTCGAATCATCACCAAGTTCATCTTGAATCTTTTTTAAAGCTTCCAACTCTTCAGTCAAAGACGTTGATGAATCGCGAATTGCATCAAGCTTGTTTTGAAATTTTTGCAACGGCGTTTCTGCTCCCGTGACATCATCATACTCAACTTTAAGCTTCACTAGCTTCTCTTCTTCCGGACCGATAAGTCCAACACCTGGTGTGTTTGCTTGATCTTCGAGCTTCTTAATCTCGGCATTCAAGTACGAAGCATAGGAGTCACCTTGTTTAATAAGTGAAGCGAACTGTTCATCTGCAGCAGCTTTGGAGTAGTTGTCAACCCATTTCTGGTAGAGTTCATATTTTGATCGTTTAGCTTCAAGCTCATCGTCAAAACTCTTGACCACAAAGCGGCTCCGAATTTCCTCCGCTTTCTTTTCAGCATCAATCCGGATCTGATTCTGCTTTGCAAGTACATCCGTTTTTGTTGCAGGCGTTTTCGAGATGATTTCGTCGGCTTTCCGGGCGATTTGCTCGTAGTAGGCCAATGATCCGAAAGGTTGGGGAAGGTCTTTATCGGCAACCTTCTTTTGCTTACCACCGGTGATGCGATCTCGGGCTTTTTCAAGCGCCTCAATTTCCTTTTGTAGCTTATTATATTCCGCGTTCGTCGATGTGTTCTCCTGCGCGTCACGCTTACTTTTTATCTCATCTTCATATGCCTGTACTGTTTTACGAGTTGCAGATACAGTTTGAGTAGCTGTCTTCTCTGCCTTGCTACCAACCTCATCAAGCATTTTAATCCGCTCTTTGAACTTGGCCTGAATTTCGTCCTCGTCTTTGACAATCTGCTTATTATAGGCATCTGTTTTTTGCGCAAAATCTTTTAGGGTGTTAGCGCCTACGTTAGAACTGAATTGACTGCCCGGATTCTGAAGCGCTAAGGCGAATCTGTCCATAATTCCAAGCTCATTCTCACCTCTTTTTGCAGAGTTCTGGCGCTTGATGCTCTCAGTCATTCCGGCATCGATTTCCTGCATTTCGATCTTCCGCTTTAGAGCTTCGATGTAGGTGTTGATTGCGCCCGTACCCTTATCAGTGGCGACATTTTCTAGATTGATGGAGCTTAAATGCTTCGGCGACAATGCAATTAGCTCTTTCAGTTTGGCATTCCTGGCTTCTCGGCTAAGGGTTTCATTCTTGATGCTCGTTTGAAGAGATTGAATTTTAGCGATTTCTGATGCTGCACCATCCTCTGCCTTTTTATGTGCATCTGTTAGAAGCTTCTGAGCCTTTTCGGCTTGAGTTACTTCTTTTGAGTAAACAGCATATGCAGTGGCAAGTCCGGCCACCAATGCAACCGCCGCCCCAATTGGATTTGCAACAGTTGCCAGATTGAATAATAATTGAGCATCCTTCGCAGACCTGATACTTGTTGCCAATGATAGCCATGCCTGAACTGAACCAATGATAGCAGAAGAGCTTTGCAGTGCAGCCGTAGCAATCACAACGGCTTTGTACGCTCCATAAGTGGCAACCAGAACGGTCATGATATCGATGACGTCCTGATAATTTTCTACGATAGCGATTCCTCCTTTGATAACTTCTGCAATAGCACCTTCCTGACTACGGCCAATGTCATTAAACATGGCGTCAATAGCATCAGAAAACTGCGCTTGCAAACCAAGGATTGATTTTGACTGCTGTTCCATCAAACCGCCAAACATCGATCCTTTTGCTGTAAGGGAATTGATGACTTTCTCGACTTCAGGAAAACCAACTTTACCGGATTCCACCAGTCCTTTTACCTCAGATTCCGCGACGCCAAACTGTTTCGCCAACTCCTTTATCATCGGGATACCCCGACCAGTGAACTGGTTCAGATCCTGAGTGTAAAGCCGACCTTGCGTCATTGTTGTACCATACAGGTAAACAATATCGTTCAATGGCGCTCCGATACCAGAAGCAATGTCTCCAAGCTTTGTTAAAGTCTTTGTGACCGTGTCTGCTGAAGCTCCGTAAGCAAGTAGTTGTTTCGCACCTGCGGCTGTGTCTTTTAATCCATAGGGAGTTTTTGCCGCGAACTCTACCACTTCAGACATCAATTGGTCGGCCTTGGCTTTGCTACCGAGCATGGTAGTGAAGGATATCTCTAATTGCTGAAATTCTCCACGAACGCGGGCGATTTGCGCAGGCAATTGACTTAACTGCGTAAACGCAAATGCGCCGGCTGCTACCCTACCGAGATTTGAGAAAGTGGATTCGAGTTCCGAAACAGAACGGTCCGCCTTTTGAGTAAATCCCAAAACCCGGCGCTCCATATCATCAAAGGATCTTTTAAAATCCGAATTCCGGATCACCACGTCGAAGTCAAGAGCTCCGTTTGTACTATTCATTATTCTGTGTGTGTTAGCGTGGCATTTTATTTATTTGAGCAGCGATATCAGCAAGGTTATCCTCGTTCAGGTCATCAAAAGCAATGAAGTTTTTAGTATCCTTTGAGCCCTTTGAATCCTCCAACTTCGGCGATTCGTAAGACGGCGCATCAATGAGCATTCTCTGGACTGTTGCCCACGGTAAGCCATCCATCAGATAATCCAGTGTCCAGTGAAAGTGACCACAAATCGAGCCCCAATTTCCGTATGGGCTTTTTAGTCCATTTGACCTGCCTGCTCTTCCGCCTCCTGCTGATTTTCCTCTACCAGATTCGGAGCCGTCATCCTCGCGTTGATGTAAAGGGATCTGATAGAGTTGATAAAATCCGCGATATTGGACATTTGAGAAATGATGCCGACGATTTGAAAGAGCTTTTGGGGTGTGACATTAT
>DASYHR010000182.1:0-2445 GCA_035998385.1 Dyadobacter sp.
CATCTGTAAGTCGGGCCTCCGTTGTAGTTGAATACAGAAACTTGCCCTTCAAATCTTAAAATGGAGCCAAAAACCAGCGGTTTATTCATTTGAACACATATATCATTGGCGAGGTAGCGTGTAGGGAAATTGTCTGATCCATCTACAATCACGTCATATCCTGTAAAAAGGTCTGTAGCATTAGACTCTTCCAAACGTACAGGTATGGCGGTTAATTTCACAAAAGGATTCATGACTGATAGCTTTTCAGCAGCTACCAGTGCTTTATTTTTACCTACGTCAGCTGGCGAATACAGGATTTGCCGATGAAGGTTTGTCACATCCACTGGATCATTGTCGACTATCCCGATTGTACCCACGCCGGCAGCGGTCAGGTATTGTAGCAAAGGGCAACCCAGTCCACCTGCACCAATCACAAGTACTCTGGCAGCCTTCAATTTTTGCTGACCGTCCAATCCCATTTCGGGAAGTATGATCTGGCGTATGTATCGTTTTCTTTCCAGTGGTTCCATTTGATAAGCTCTCAGCGGTAATTCATTTGTTTTACACTGACATCAATCATTCAAAATTCCTCATTGCATTACTTTATCCCAATCCTTCCATACCGGCTCATATCCTTTCGATTTAATCATGTTTGCGATCGTTGCCGGACTTCGTTCATCAGAAATCTCAAACTGCTCTAATGATTCGGGCTCTACAGTATATCCACCCGGGTTTGTTTTCGAACCTGCGCTGATCGAGGTAATACCCAATTGAATGCAATGGTTTCTGAAACTCTCCGATTCTCTGGTTGACAAGGAAAGTTCTACATCCTCATTGAACAAACGATAGGCGCAGATCAGCTGCACCAATTCGCGATCAGTCATTTCTACTTTCGGTTCCAGACCGCCTGAGAACGGGCGCAGACGTGGAAAGGAGAGACTGTAGCGCGTTTGCCAGTATGTTTTTTCAAGATACTGCAAATGTAACGCAGTGAAAAAACTATCAGTTCGCCAGTCTTCCAAACCGATCAGAACGCCAAGCCCCATTTTGTGGATACCCGCGTGTCCCAAACGATCAGGTGTTTCGAGGCGATAGTTAAAATTTGCTTTTTTTCCCTTAGGATGATGTTTTCTGTAATCTTCTTTGTGGTAGGTTTCCTGATACACCAAAACAGACGTAAGTCCCAGAGGAATAAGTTCTGTGTATTCTTCGGTGTCCAACGGTTGAACTTCCATGGAAACGTGAGCAAAATGCGGCCGGATCAGATTCAGTACTTTTTTAAAATATTCGACATGTACAGTCTGATTGGCCTCTCCTGTCACCAGCAACACATGATCATATCCAAGACTTTTAATCGTTTTCACTTCACGGAGTATCTCGTCTTCGGTGAGTGTCTTGCGTCGTACCTTATTATCCAGACTGAATCCGCAGTACGTGCAAATGTTGGTGCATTCATTGGACAAATAAAGCGGAATGTACAACTGAATAATTTTGCCAAATCGCTTTTGGGTCAGCTGGCGACTGAGTTGCGCCATGGGTTCCAGATATGCCATCGCAGCCGGCGAGATCAACGCCTTAAAATCTTCCAGCGTTCGTTTAGACGAATTCAGTGCATGTTCAACGTCAAACTTTGTCTTCGAATAAATGCTGCCTTTTACGGCATCCCAATCGTAAGTTTCAAACAAATCTTTAAAACTACTCATCCAGAAATGCGGTTAAAGGGCTGCTTGCAATAGCAAAATTTCCCTGGCTTGCTAATCGGGCTTCGAAAGCCATTCTTCCGGCTTCGACCGCCATTTTGAATGCGACGGCCATTCGTACAGGATCACCGGCAACAGCAATGGCTGTATTGACCAGAACTGCATCTGCACCTATTTCCATGGCTTTGGCAGCATCTGAAGGCGCACCTATTCCGGCATCAACGATCACCGGAATATTACTTTGCTCGATAATGATCTCTAAAAAATCAATGGTCTTTAGACCCTTATTGCTGCCAATAGGTGATCCCAGTGGCATTACAGCCGCGGCTCCCGCATTCTCCAAGCGTTTGCAAAGGACAGGATCGGCGTGGATATAGGGAAGTATCACAAATCCTAGTTTTGCAAGTTCTTCGGTTGCAAGTAATGTTTCTATAGGATCCGGCATCAGGTACTTTGGATCTGGATGGATTTCAAGTTTGAGCCAGTTGGTTTCCAGGGCTTCGCGTGCCAGCTGTGCAGCAAAAACGGCCTCTTTGGCTGTTCTTACACCGGAAGTATTTGGTAATAAATGCATGTCAGGATTTTTAAGATGACTGAGAATATCATCCTGGCGATCATGCATGTCTACCCTTCGCAACGCAACCGTCACAAGCTCAGAACCGGACGCGATCAGCGCTTCTTCCATAAGTTCCGAAGAGCTGAATTTACCGGTACCGGTAAATAGTCTTGACGAAAATACCTTATCTGCTATTTTTAACATAAA
>DASYHR010000031.1:0-9349 GCA_035998385.1 Dyadobacter sp.
CGATAAGCACAGAACAGTGCTTTATTTCTATGCTTTGGCACTCATCATTATTTTGGCTGCTATTCCCTGGCCGTTCCGTAACCTGGGATCCGGCTGGTTTTGAGGAGCTGTTAGCTGTTAGCGGTTAGCTGTGAGCCATGAGCTTGCAGCTAACCACTGAAAAAATTACTTAGTGCCAATTATACCTTCGGGACTTCGCTGACGGAACGCCTGACAGCTGAAAGTTAGCCAAACAAGTCACTTGAAAGATAGCGGTCGCCACGGTCGCAAACTATAAATACAATAACCCCGGATTCAATTTCTTTGGCCAATTGTATCGCTGCCCATCCTGCTCCACCACTACTCATTCCGGCAAAAACAGCTTCACGTTGAGCGAGTGAACGCGTTGTAGCCACAGCATCAGCTTCCGTTACCTCAATGACCCGGTCAACCCGCTCCCTGTCGAAAATTTTGGGAAGGTATGCTTCAGGCCATTTTCTTATTCCCGGTATACTTGCCCCATCTGTAGGCTGACATCCGACAATCTGAATAGCAGAATTCTGTTCTTTCAAATAGTGAGAAACTCCCATGATTGTACCTGTTGTCCCCATTGAAGAAACAAAATGAGTAATCTCATGGTTGGTATCTTTCCATATCTCAGGTCCGGTGGTCGTATAATGCGCTTTCCAGTTATCAGGATTGGCAAATTGGTTGAGCATAAGATAGCCATCACGGGAAGCTTTTTCTTCTGCATAATCCCGCGCACCTTCCATTGTTTCTGTGAGGGTCACTTTTGCACCGAATGCTTCCATCGTCAATACGCGCTCCCGGGTAGAATTTTGAGGCATGATCAGCTCAATTTCAACATTAAAAAGGCGCGCAATCATGGCAAGTGCAATACCGGTATTGCCGCTTGTGGCTTCAATTAATTTTGTGCTTTCCTTTATTTCTCCACGGTCAAGTGCACCTTTGATCATGCTATAGGCAGCCCTGTCTTTCACACTCCCACCGGGATTGTTACCTTCCAGTTTGCCATATAACTTTACTTTCGGATTCGGATTTATACTTTTTAATTCAACAAGTGGCGTGTTGCCAACGAGTTCAAGAAGTGATGACATTTTTTATCGGGGAAAAGTAAAATGATTTCTTTGAAAGTCTCTGTGAAACAGAATGATTTTAAATCGATCCGTTTCAATCAACATCGCAGGCTACATGCTTTGGCTGATCCACTACTGTAAATGACAACACCTGATACTTGCAATAACATATTTACTCTATTTGTTTACTGGGTAACAAATATAGGGATACTATTTAGTTGGCAGAAACAAAGAAGGTAAATGTTCCCAACAGATAAGGGGTAATGGAAGATGCATGAGTACCATCCTTAACGGTGATCAGCTCAACGTTGGTTGCACCCAGGTTTTTCATCGTATTATAGGCATTCACCGAATTGAAATAAAAGACCAGCGGATCTTTATCACCATGAAATAATTTTGTTGGCGTTTTTGGCTTCCAGTTATATACGTTGTTGTCGGCGACAGCCTTAATAAATGCAGCGTCCGTTCCGTCATTAAGGGCTTTTTTGAATTCGTCAGTAAGTATGTTATTGAAGCTTTGGCCGATTAATACCTTCGACGGATCTCCGTTCGCAGCGGCTACCTGTGTTGCCCAGGGCTCTTTGAAATAGTAGGTTGCCGGTTTGTTCAGTTTGTAAATCCGGTCATAAGTCAATAGAACCCAAAGATATAGCCTGTTGTAAGCGGCGTTTCCATGTGTTGTATTATTCACAATTTCCTTCATAAAGGCTGTTTTGTCATAAGCGCCTGCACCACAGCTCGATGCAACAAGATTAAATTCTGAAGATGCTTCTTCTTCAATTTTCTTTTGAAGAGACATCGTTGCAAAACCTCCTTCGGAATAACCTCCTATGAATAACTTTTCATTCCATTTTACTTCATTCTGATTATCTATAAATTCTCTTGCAGCTCTTAGCATATCAAGTGAGGCGGAGGCAAGGCTTGCGCGGTGTTCGTAAGGGTGCGGCACATTTGCCGAAGCACCATAGCCGATATAGTCAGGGTAGGAAATGATATATCCAACAGCGCCAAAAAGTGTTCCCATCGTAGCACTTTCAGTACCGGCTCCAAAATTGGAAGGTGCCTCTGCGTCGGTAGTGATCGTACCATGCTGTATACTGATCATGGACACAGGTTGGTCGGTATCAGGAACAATCAGAGCGCCTGACGCAGTGATTTCCTGGTCGTCTGTGTTTTTTGTTTTGTAGGTAAGTTTATACACTTTCACACCACTTTTAACATAGAGAGCGGCGAATGCTTTCAATTGAGGATCATTAGGACCTGAATTCTGAATGATCGTTTCTTTCGAGATGGAAGTAACCAGAGAGGAACTTACAAGATATTGATCTTCCTTCGGTGTGGTTGATTCATCATTATCACATGAGGATAAAAACAGTACGAATGCTACGAAGAAAATTTGAATTTTAGCGAATTTCGGAGTCGGGAGATGTTTTAGCATAGCGTTAGAATAGAATGAGTTGGTATTCATTCACAAGTAACGAATACCAACTCATTTTAGATCAATAAAGTAAGACTTATAAAGAGGAAATTTTGTTCATATACCAACTGATCATTCTTGATGTGGCATCAGGACGTTCTACCATACCCATATGTCCGGCTTCTGCCAGAATAAACGGATAACTTTGTTTCGGGTATTCGGATAAAGCGATACAGCTTTCAAAAGCGATAAGTTTATCTTGCATGCCCATGATCAATAGTACAGGATAGGGCATTTGAGCCAAAATTGCAGTACGATCGGGCCGCTGAATCATCGCGTTCATACCTGAAATAAGAGCCTGCGCAGGAAGTTTTCCATATTTTTCGCTGTGTGCGCGCACTTTTTCAGGGAACAACTCTTTGAACCTGTCACCGAACATGTTTGGAGTTGTATTTTTGATATAAGCCTCAGTCCCGTAATTTTTCAACAATTCGATACTTTGAAGACGTTGCTGTTTTTTAGCTTCATCATCTTCGTACGCAGTTGAGTGCACAAGTCCGAAACCTTCCAACATTTCAGGGTATTTTTCAGCAAAAGCCAGAGCAATGTATCCGCCCATCGAATGTCCTACCAAAGTGAGCTTTGTAATGCCCGCACTGGTCAGAAAACGATGAAGTTCTTCGGCATATTCTTCAACAGTTTGAGACGAAGTATAAAGAGAAAGATTAGGTCTGACGATCGTGAAGTAATCGTTAAGCGTCGCATCGAGATAATCCCAAATCGAATCATCCATGCCATGCCCATGCAGCAGAACCAGGGTTTTTTTGTATAAATTCATAATTTTTTACTTTCAAGGTTGAGTACTTGTTTTACCTAATTTGTTCAATCCTCATTCTAAAATAAAGCTTTTAGCTGAGACCTCCGCTGTTTTTCCAGAGAAAGTACTTTCAGTCACCCATGAAAAATGCCTGCCAGAGTGTATCTGCAGGCATTAAAAAGTGATGATTGGTTACAATTATTTGGCTGATTTTGCGAGCGCTTCGTCTCGTAAGGCCCGACGTAAAATCTTTCCTACATTCGTTTTCGGAAGTTCGTCACGGAACTCAATTTGTTTGGGACATTTATAGGCAGTCAGGTTTTCCTTACAATAAGATTTGACCTGTTGTTCGGTAAGAGAGGGATCTTTTTTTACAATAAATACCTTCACCATTTCGCCTGTTTTTTCATCAGGCATACCTACGCAGGCCACTTCAAGCACACCCGGGCACTGGGCTACTACACCTTCAATCTCGTTGGGATAGACATTGAAACCCGAAACCAGGATCATATCCTTTTTTCTATCTACGATTTTGAAAAATCCATCTGTATCTTCTATGCCTATATCTCCTGTTCTGAACCATCTTCCACTTTCATCTTCAAAGATTACCTTGGCGGTTTCATCGGGCCGGTTATAGTACCCCAACATAATCTGGGGACCTTTCGCGCAAATCTCCCCTTTTTCACCGATCGCTACCCATTTGTCGTCGTCGCCCAAAATCCGCATGACTGTACTCGGGATTGGAATACCGATGGTGCCGTTACGATGTTTACCATTTAAAGGACTCACAGAAAGTACCGGCGAAGTTTCCGAAAGCCCGTATCCTTCCACGAGCACACATCCGGTAACCTCTTCCCATTTGGTTGCCACCACTTTCTGCAGTGCCATTCCACCCGCAATTGTGATTTTAAGTCCGCTGAAATCAATATCCTTAAAATCAGGATTGTTGAGCAGACCGTTGAAGAGGGTGTTAAGACCAGGGAAAATATTGACTTTGTATTTCTTTAACTCTTTAACAAAACCCGGAATATCACGCGGATTGGTAATTAAGACATTCAGTGCTCCCCATTTGATTCCGCATAGTGCGTTGATCGTCATCGCAAACACGTGATACAAAGGCAAGGCTGCAACCATACTCATTGGTCCTTCGTGATTGGCATCTTTCATTTTAGACATCAACCATTCGTTTATACCTTCCACATTGGCAATCAGATTACGGTGTGTCAGCATAGCTCCTTTAGAAACACCGGTGGTTCCTCCCGTGTATTGTATAAAAGCGATATCAATTCCCGATACATTCGGACGCTGATAAGTTACACCTTTTCCATGGTGCAGAGCTGTGTTCAGCGACGTAACCTTTGGCAGCTGATAAGGCGGAACCATCTTTTTGATGTACTTCACAACGGCATTTACAATAAGTCTTTTGGGGAAGCCAAGTAAATCACCGATTTCAGTTACTATAATATGTTCAAGGTTAGTGCTTGCTACAATTTTTTCAAGATTGGAAGCAAAGTTCGCCATGATCACAATTGCCTTCGCTCCCGAATCATTGAACTGATGCAGCATTTCGCGGGAGGTATACAGCGGATTGGTATTAACTATCACCAGTCCCGCGCGAAGCGCTCCGAACATTACTACAGGATACTGCAATACATTGGGCATCTGAATGGCAATGCGATCACCTTTTTTCATTCCTACACTCTGCAGGTAAGCAGCAAAATTCCCGGATAACTCATCCAACTGCGCAAAGGAAATGGTTTTACCCATATTGGTATAGGCCTCATTGTCCGGGAAATTACTGAAGCTGTTTTCGATTAAATCCAGTAAAGACGTATAGGCATCCGGATTGATATCATACGGTACTCCATCCGGATAATGCGTCAGCCAGGGATATGTATCTTTTGATATGGAAGTCATAATGCGGTAAGGGTAATCTTTTAGGAACTGAAAAACCAAACAATAAATTAATATAAAAAATTATTGAATCAATACAATTGTATTTTTAAAATTATTGAGCTGGCTGCCGCGAATTCTTTATAAAACAATGTCAGATTTTTTGATTTCCCAGCGCCAGAGAGGCCCTTCATCTGAATCGTCAACATCTTCAGTTTGATGGAAACCCACTTTTTGCAGTATCTGGCAGGAAGCGTTTTCTTCAGCCAGCGTATGGGCAATTACCTTATGTACACCACCTTTCGAAAATGCGTGTTTAACGAGTCCGTGCGCGGTTTCAGTGCCCAGCCCTTTTTGTCGGTGAGAAGGGATAATTTCGTATCCAATTTCAACCATACCCGTAGCATCCGGCTCTCCCTTATAGCCGCAGGAGCCGATCAGAAGATTGTCAGATACATGTATAATGAGGTAAACCCACCATTCGCGTAGAGGAGGGTGGGCTTTCCAGCGATCGTAGGATGGCGTAAAGGTATCTCTGAATTCAGTCCATTTTTTAGGGACATTCACACCCATTACTTTGGCGAGGGTGCCGTTGCCCATTTTGATGGCATCGAACAAGGTGTCATCACAAACGACTATTCTTAAATTGGGGGTCAAAATCATGGATATTGCTTTGGTATTGTAATCCTGACCCCCAAGTTAGGTAAAATCATTGTGAGTTGTTTTCATCAAAGCGATCCGTTATCGCTTTGCGAATGGCCTGGTGCGGCCTCATACCTGTGCTTTTGGTGCGGGTCACTGCTCTGTCAGAGGCTGCATTCGACTTCGCTTTCATAGCCAGATCCGACACCGTCATGTGTCTGTTTCTCCACGAATCATATTCCTCCTGGTTCATCACATCACGGGTAACCTGCCCACGACCATAACCATCTGCAAACGAATTTTTACGGCTGTCGGTCAGTGACTGACGGCGTTCATTCTCAAGTGCCGTAATTTCACGAAGTATTTCTTTTTCTTCCTGTTTCAGTTCATCCAGAGAAGTAAGGACTGCCAGGTCATTTTCAAGGATATTTTTTTGAGCCATCCGCTCAGTGAGTGTTTGCTGCAAAGGCTCAATCTGCTTCAGAATCTTTTTACGTCGTCTTCGTAATCTCCAGAGTTTCGGGTCAATCTGAAGCCAGCGATACCAGAAACCCTGTAGTACGGGCAGGGCCATTCCAAGCGAAACCGCACCGGCAATCGCGAACAGTACACCACTTAAAACAAACGATAACAGAGCCCAGGGACTGTTGACCAGATCCAGATTGAGCTGATCGGAGTTTCTGAGTGCCTGTTCTATTTTATTGGTTAGTTCCGGACTGTTGATCGGAGCGCCGGTCATAGGATCAACAGCGTTCAGCTGAAGATTTTTGACAGACTTATTGATAGCCTCTTTTAGCTTATCGGTACGGTAAGCTTCATATCGGAACCAGCCTAAAACGATCAGCGTAACAATTGCAAAAATGGAAAGCACAAGTTTGAAAGTGGCATAACGGGACCTGGCCTTCGGATTTTCTCCTGAATGATAAGGTTCTTCTATGAGACGGTCGTATGCTGGTTTCAGCAAAACAGAAAGCATCGCAAGACCTATTGCAAATGCCCAGGCTTCGTTCGAATTCCGGATATTAAGTGCATAAGCAACAATTTCATGGGAAATGATAAGGTCACCTGCCACAAATGAAATACCAGCTGCCAGAAAAATTAAACCTGCAATGAGTGAATAGGCAGGGGCTTTCGATGTACGTTTTTCTTTCAGCTCTTCCGTTTCAGTATCAATTTTTGCAACCGCATCTTCCAGATCTTTCAATTTTCTGGCACTGCTGTTCAAGCCCATCGTTTCCAGCTGAAGCTTATCAAAAGATGATTTGTGCTTTTGTAAAGTTTCCTGCTGTTTTCCTCTCAATACCGAAAGTTGCTGTTGTTTCTGACTGATCTGTTCCGCAGTCCAGGCATGTGCAACATTGCTGGCCAGGTAGTTTTCATACGTTTCACGTTCAAGACCTTCGATACCGCTGGAGTAACCGTGCTGGTAATCTCCGCTTTGGTTGGGATTTTGCTCGTCCATATTTTTTAAATGTTATAAAGTCTGAGTAAGAAAAAGGAAAGTGTTACTGATCTCCTTTTTGTATGTAATTCAACTGTTTGCCTGATAGCTGCCCTTTCATGCGGCGGGCAAGAAAAAATTCACTTTCAAATAATTTGATCAACATGTCACGCCTGGCATAAATACGGTCGCGCTCCGTTTCTGAAGTGCTCAAATCTCTCACAGCCTGCCATTTTTTAACACGCAGTGCATCGCGCTCTTCCTCTAACGCTTGGATTTCACTTTCGGATTTATAACTTTCCTCTTCCTGCTGCTTTTTGTCTCTGATCGGATCCTGCCAGGCTTTGAAATCTGAGCGCAGGACCGTGATGTTGCTGAGGAAAAGTTTTCCTGCAAAAAGAAAAAGGAAAAAGATAAACACGAATAGCGCTATGGCCTGTAGCCAGCCCTGCGATTGATACACCTGCGCAAACACAAATAAAGATGCAGCAAACGGTAATCCAATCTCTTCCAGCAGCGAACGCCACGTTACTTTCGAATCTTTATCATGAAAAATAGAAATACGACCAAAGAGGCTGAACATACCAGCCAGGAATATACCCGTGGCAATCCAGGAGCTTTCGGCAAAGGCAGGACGAAGAGACTCGCGGATCAGGAAGAAATTACCAATACACATTGCTGCACTGAGCGTAAGGCCGATCAGCGTTCTCGGAAGATGATGTTCCTGCGCTCCGGCAGTTGCAGGTGGAATGTCGGCTTTGGCTTTGAGCGCTTCTATCCGGTCGGTTTTCTGACCTATGAAAAGGTTGAATTCCTGAATACGCTCATTGTGTTGCTCCACGTCGCTCAGCGGACCCGCTGCCAGATGCACAAAATATTTATGAATGATATCGGTTTTCTCTGTCGGGTCCGATTCCGAAAGTCCGAATAACACGCCTTCGTCACGAAGCGTATCTTCATCTTCGAGCCAATAGGGTATAACTACCTCGTTGTATACCTGAGGCAACAACTCTGGTTCCTGTGAAGTTGATGCCACTGCAGGCTGCTGTACGTATTGGGGTTGCGTTATTGGTTCGGGATATATTATTTCCTGATTGGCGACAGGCTCGTCGTCGTAGTAATGTTCCTCATCAGATCGCGATGATCGGAACAAATTTGTGATGTATTCTCTGAAGTTGGCCATATGTTTTCATGGATTAGCCTGCGATTATCCATCAAAACACGGAACTTGCCAACATTATTGTGATGACCGGTCAGAAAAATAGGTAACCTGCTCTGCCAGAATGAATATCAGGGCAATCATGACGATATATAAGTGCCTGTCTGGTTACTTTTAAAACATGATTTGAAGAGCCTGCCATAGTTTCTTTTTCAATTCACGATCTGCTTCGATGACAGGCAAAGGATCAGCCAAAAGGCACCATACGCCATTGATCTGTTTCGGAGTATAAGGATTGAGAATAATGTCAAGATTCAGCCTTGCAGCTGGTACGCCGAATGTGATCAACCTTGCCGTCTTTCTTTCGGAAATGACCTTGCTTGCATCTGTAGGAGGTAAAAAGCTGATGTTGACCAAATCAGCCTGAGCAATTGAATATTTGACAGCCTTCAGAATATTGTCAAGAAAAACAGATTCGGATTGACCCAACGCTTCGCTTTCTGCCTGCTCGGTAAGAATCAAAATCTGATGTTTCAACGCCGGAAGGTCATGCAGCACAGGAGCAGAAGGTGCCTGCACAGGCTGTACAGTGGGCGTATTTTTAAGCGACGGCGCGGGAGCTGTTGGAGTCGCGGGAGTCTTTTCAAGCGCAGGAGCTACTTCTTTCGCTACGATAATGGGTTGCATGGTTTCAAGCTGAAACAATATATCGTTTTGAAAAAGAATCTTAAAAAGTGCTGCCTGCGAACTCATAGTTTTTGACGGATCAAAGTTTTCCCAAATTTACCCCGTCGAGACTCCATATCCCAATTTTTTTCTTCTGCGCCTGAATTTCCAGACTGGCGTATTCTGTGCTGCTGCTATATTTTTTGAAATGTACCGCCAGACCTTCTTTCACCAGTTC
>DASYHR010000193.1:0-6386 GCA_035998385.1 Dyadobacter sp.
TTTCCTGAAAATAACTGTGCAGGTAAAAATGAGTTATTCAAAGACTTCGACATTTTCTGTCCATTGACAGTCAGCATGTTGGTATGCATCCAATATCTTACCGGTTCAATATTGGTCAATGCTTTACCTTGTGCAATTTCACATTCGTGATGGGGGAATTTTAAATCCATTCCGCCACCGTGTATATCAAACTGTTTGCCCAAATATTTGGCACTCATGCAAGTACATTCGAGGTGCCATCCCGGGAAGCCCATTCCCCACGGAGAATCCCACTGCATGATGTGTTCCGGACTGGCTTTTTTCCACAACGCGAAATCGAGCGGATTCATTTTTTCAGCCTGGCCGTCGAGCTCACGGGTTTCATTCAGCAGATCTTCTATAATTCTGCCAGAAAGCTTTCCGTAATCGTTTCCGGCAGCCTGGTATTTATTGATATCAAAATAAACTGACCCATTTGACTCATAAGCCAACCCTTTGTCGATCAGTGCCTGTACTGCTTCTATTTGTTCGATCAGATGCCCTGTTGCAGTAGGTTCGATACTTGGAGGCAACAGGTTGAAAGTGGCAGAAACGTCATGGAAGTCATTGGTATAACGCTGAACAATTTCCATAGGCTCCAGTTTCTGAAGCTTCGCCATTTTGCCAATTTTATCTTCTCCTTCATCGCCGTCGCCCACGAGGTGGCCCACGTCTGTAATATTTCTGACATATCTTACCTTGTATCCGATATGCGTGAGATAGCGGAAAAGAATATCAAAAGATAAAAAGGTACGGATATTGCCCAAATGGACATTGTTGTATACTGTCGGACCACATACGTACATGCCTACGTATGGTGCGGCGAGAGGTTCAAACAGATCTTTATTACGTGTGAGTGTATTAAAAATTCTTAGCGGCTGGTAGGTGATCTCGGCCATGTAATTGTTACTTTCTTTTAAATATCTGATTTCGGTACTTACTTATTTCACAAGCCCGAACAACAACTTTGTCTTTTCATTTTGAATGAGGTGTTAGTCTGTTTTCAACCCAGTTAATTATCTTCTCAGCGGTTTCCATTCCAAGTTTAGCAATTTTGGCACTTCTTGCTCCATCGTAACTCATCGATAGGTGCAAAACTTCATAAGCCGTTGCAAAATCAGACGTTATTTTTTTGTCAATATGTGACAGCTCTTTCTGGTACCACTCAACACTTTTTCTTGTCTTTTGCTTTTTCTCTCCCAGCAATTCATCCAGTGCCAGTAATATAGCCGTGTAAGCGGTGTGTCCGGCAATTTTGACATATTTTTTATCCTGATACAAACCGTCCTCTTTCCTAGCATTGTTGCTCAGGAATCCCTTGGCGTTGTCGATATGTCGTCGTGCTTCTGAAATGGCTTCCATAATGAATTTATAATTTAAAGTCTGATGAAGTATATGTCACTAACTCGTAAATCATTAAAACAATTTCCCTTCAAATCTCCGGCCTTGTGCAAAAATAGCAAATACCCATGATTGATTGCCAACTGTTTAGCATAATGCAAATCGGACGACTATGCAATTCAGTGGTTTTCTTTATCTTCGCAGCGTTTTTTGATTAGAATTAATATTTGAAACATACTTAAAATCAATACAATACTACTTTATGAGTTTATTAACAGTTGGATCTGTCGCATTTGATGCTCTTGAAACCCCATTTGGGAAAACCGATAAAATCATAGGCGGCGCTGCTACATATATTACGTTGTCTGCTTCTTATTTTACCAAAGAGAATAATCTGGTAGCGGTTGTTGGCGGCGATTTCCCTCAGTCGATGATCAGTTTACTGGAAGAACACGGTGTAAATACTGAAGGTTTAGAGATCATTCAGGATGGCAAGACTTTCTTCTGGTCAGGTAAATACCATGAAGATATGAACACGCGTGATACGCTGGAAACTCAGCTGAATGTCATGGAGCATTTTGATCCGATCATTCCGGAGTCTTACCAGTCTACGCAGTTTCTGATGTTGGGTAATACAGTTCCGGCTACACAAAAACTGGTCATTGAGCGTATGGCAAATCGTCCTAAGCTGATCATGCTGGATACCATGAATCTTTGGATGAATATTGCGCTGGAAGACCTGAAAGAGGTGATCAGCATGGTGGATGTGGTAACGATTAATGATGAGGAAGCACGTCAGTTGTCGGGAGAATACTCACTGCGTAAAGCGGCGGTGAAAATTATGGCGATGGGGCCTAAAACGCTGATTATCAAAAAAGGTGAGCACGGCGCCTTGTTATTCCAGGAAGATCGTATTTTCTATGCACCTGCATTGCCATTGGAAGAAGTGTTCGATCCGACCGGAGCAGGTGATACTTTTGCGGGAGGATTTATCGGTTACCTGGCAAGTACAGGAGATATCTCTTTCGAAAATATGAAACGTGCTATTATCTATGGTTCAGCTATGGCCTCTTTCTGCGTTGAGAAATTCGGAACGGAGCGATTGGTAAATCTTACTCAGCAAGAAATTAATGAGCGCGTACAGCAGTTTGTGAATTTGTCAAGCTTCGAAATCGCTTAAATAGCGGAACAGCATGTGTGGAAATGCGCTGCTGCATTACTATACATGCTGTTCAATACATCTTACCTGGACTAACCTCGCGGAAATAGTCCTTCTCCTCCCTTCGCCGGTATACATGCAGACGTTTGTCTCAAACAATGCATCCATGTATACTCCGCACAATAATCGCTATTACCTCATTCTGCTGCTTTGCCTTATGGCGAATACAATTGTATTCTCACAGGCCGTTCTGCCCCATTCGCAAAATAAGCTTGTCGTCATTGCCCACAGAGGAAACCATGTAGATGTTCCGGAAAATACGATTGCTTCGTTTAAAGAAGCCATTAAAGCGCGTGCGGACTATGTAGAGGTTGATTTACGCACGAGTAAAGATGGACATTTGGTTGTAGTACACGATGCAACTGTTGATCGTACAACGGGTGGTAAAGGAAGGGTTGCAGACATGACACTGGCTGAATTACGTTCTCTCAAAGTGATAAACGGAAAGCAAAAACCACACCAAATTCCTGAATTCAGCGAGGTATTAAAAGCTTGTAAAGGAAAGATCAATATTTATCTGGATTTCAAAGAAGCCGATGTAACCCAGACCTGGAAGCAAATTCGTGAAGCAGGAATGGAGAAACAGGTGGTGGTATATCTCAATAAAATTCCTCAATACAAGCAATGGCGGGAAGTAGCTCCACAAATGCCATTGATGACAACCCTGATCGAAGAGGTGAAAAATAGCGCACAGCTGAATATGTTTCTCGGGCAGGTCAAAATTGAAGTTCTGGATAACATAGGCGACCCGGAGATGGTACGCACTGCAGCAGAAAAAGGAGTGGCCGTGTGGTTGGATGTACAAAATCCTTCGGAAGGGCCCGATGTGTGGGAGGAAGCATTAGCCAAAGGTGTGCATGGCTTACAAACGGATCATCCGGCGGCATTGATCAAATATCTTAACAAGAAAGACTGGAGAAATGGTGTGCCGGCTACGGCAACGCTTCATACCGAAAAAAAGAAATCGGATTATATCACGCTGAAAGATGTTAAATATGGTGATGCTGCAGGTAGTGAGAACTTACTGGATGCATATGTTCCCCGTAATCATACGGATTCGACCCGGGTGATTGTATATATCCACGGCGGTTCCTGGAGCAGAGGAGACAAAAGTGAATTTCCTGAGGCTTTTATAGAGGAATTGGTAGGGAGGCGGGGATATGCCGTGGTATCCGTAAACTATCGGCTGGTTAAGGATGGAAAAGATCTTTTTCCGGCACAGATCATGGATGTTGATAAAGCGCTGAAGTTTCTGTCTGATAAGTCAAAAAAGTACCAATATAATGGAAATGAGTTTGTACTGATGGGCGGGAGCGCAGGTGCACACCTGGCCATGTTATATGCGTACGGACATAATACTGAAAAGAAAATAAAAGGTGTTATTGATCTTTGGGGACCTACAGACCTGACGGATAAAATGGTTCGGGCAGATGGCAGTGATGCAGATGATACGGTAATCCGATTTTTAGGGGAGAAAGACCCGAATGCGCAAATTGCGAAAGATGCGAGTCCGGCATACCATCTTACGAAAGAGACCGGCGTACCAACCATTCTGTTTCATGGGGGTATGGATCCGCTGGTGCATGTAAGTCAGGCTGAAAATTTATATAAAAAGTTGCTAAGCATGGACATCCCGGCTCAGTATGAACTATATCCTGAAGACAAACATGGTATGAGTGCAGGCTCTATGGTGGATGTAATGGAGAAAACGTTGGTTTGGCTGGAAAAAACATATCCTGCCAGATAAGCAGGATATAGTATTACTTCAGATGAATTCTTTTAAAAATCGGGCAGTCAGGGGTGTGTGCTCCCGGCAAATAGCCCGTGCTCATCAGAAATTCACTGACAATTTCTCCTCCTGTGAACTTGAAAGTTTTTTTGAAAAGCTTTATCCATTCAGCCTTATTCAGAGACTTGTGTGCGTCCAGCCAGCCCTTAAAAGTTCCGAATTCTTTTCTCAGCTCCAATATCTTTTGTGCGTTCACGATCGCAGCGTTTATTTTTAGTTTATTACGAATAACGCCGGCATCCTGCATCAGCCTTTCCCGATCGGTCTCACTATAAGCAGCGATTTTATCAATGGAGAAGTTATCATAAGCTAGTCTGAAACTGGCTTGTTTTCTAAGCATAAGTGTCCAGCTGAGTCCTGCCTGGTTTATTTCAAGAATGAAACGTCCGAGTAGTTCGTCGTCATCTTCGATAGGAAACCCGTATTGATGGTCGTGATAATGTTTGTTGAGTAGAAAGTCGGAGTTGTCCGAGCTGTTATGATTTACATAATTGCAATACGACATGGCTGATAGAGACAAATGATTTTAAAGTAGTCCGATCTGTACCTCGGTGATGTTTCCTTCAGGATTGGCAAAATCCATATTCACATAAACTTCTCTTGTTTCTCCACTTACAGCAGGTTCTTTTACCAATATTTCGGAGAAGATGCTGCAATATGTTTCGCTCAGTTTTTCCCAGCTTCCTGAATGAGTACGCGTAATACAGCGGAAAGTATCAAGTGTCTTAAGTTTGAATTCCGAATCCGTAATAGTCGCCGTACTCTGAAAAACCGGTATAGCGATTGTAAGGTTAAACTTTGTATCCGGCTGTCCGTCAGCACCGTTGTAAATCCAGTAAACAGGTCCTGTGATTTCCAGATTATTTTTAATCGCGTCAATATAAAGCCGTTGAGCGACAACACGTACATATTGCAGAATGTCGCGAAGGCTGGTTTCTGTTTCGAAACAAAATACGTTGATGGGTTCAATTGTCCTGATTTGCATAAATGAAAAGATGAATGATCGCGACAAAGTAAGCGGCGGTGAGTGACAGCCGTATGTCAGCAGCATTTCAGGCAAGTGAAAAAATCAGTATTTGTCAGTGCTTCATGCGGCGGACTGTGCGCTGCATCCAGGGATAGCTGATATAAAGTGCTTTGGTCGCTCCAATTCCGATACCTGCACCCATCAATACATCGGCGAGCCAGTGTTTGTTGTTCAGCATACGCATGGTACCCACAGCAGTGGCGGTAGAATATCCGCCTATGCTATACAAAACACTTCTTTGTCCATATTCTTCGTGAAGAAGCGTCGCGTTGGTAAAAGCTGTTGTCGTATGTCCGGACGGGAATGAATGGTTATCTTCTCCATTGGGGCGGGGGTAAGCTACAATACGTTTTAAGCTTTGTGTCACTCCCTGCGCAATGATATTGGATAAAAGTGCGAGAATGACCTGATCTCCAAGTTTGTGCTTGCCTTTTACACCCGATGCGGCAAGCCCCAGACTAACAACGCCAGGCGCATAAGGCAGGTAATCGTCAATATTGGTATGAAAGTCAGGATGGTTTTTAACAATACTGCTCTGCAATTGACGGCTTATTTTTCCCTGTGTAACCAGCCCTGCCAATGCCAGCGAAACGGGGGGTATCACGTCCATCGGCTTTATTACCCACAATTTTGCAGTGGAGTCGGCGGGTTGTGCGTAAACTTCACTTGTATTAAAAGGAGCAATACAACAGATCAGGACCAGCATACAATATCCGGATCTCAGCTTGTGCAGAGATCCGGGTACTAAAATCAGATATGGATTCGAAGAAACGGTAACCAGATTCCGGGTCATAGAATCGCTTGTTTAACGCGTACCAATCTTTCTAGTAAACCTTCAAGCTGATCCAACGGTAGCATATTTGCACCATCTGATTTTGCTTCGGCAGGATTGAAATGCGTCTCAATAAAAAGTCCGTCTGCACCTACCGCAATAGCAGCTTTGGCAATGGTTTCGATCAATTTGGGTTTTCCTCCGGTCACACCTGAGCTTT
>DASYHR010000198.1:0-1584 GCA_035998385.1 Dyadobacter sp.
ACTCGAACCCGCGACCCCATGCGTGACAGGCATGTATTCTAACCAACTGAACTACCAAACCAGAATTCGTTGCCGATCGTTATCGTTTAACGTGGTGCAAACTTAGAGCATTTTTCTTTATTGTCAACAAAAACAGTTTTAAAAATTTTACTTTTTTTTAACATGCCCTGATTCTCAATTACATCGCAGCAAAAATATTTTTACTTCCCGGCTAATAATCTTTGTTTTCCAAGCATACTGCCGCTTTTTACGCAGTTTCCGCCCCTTCTCTCCTCTTCGCCGAATACAATTTGGGACTTTAAAGACGCAAATTGCTACGTTTTACTCCTCTGATGTATAGACCAAATTCCACAGTTGGTCTATTTTTTTCGTCAATTACATCACTATACGACATATCAAATGCTGGTACGATATTATATAAAGTTGACCTGAACGAGGAATTTTTCACGCTTATCCGTGCTTCATCAACCTGGTTTACATCTATTACATAAAACTTTACTAAAATGAAAAAATTAGCAATTACGATCATGTTCGCCGCCATTAGCTCGTTCGCAATGGCACAGTCATTCAGCTTCGGACCAAAAGCAGGTCTCAACATCAGTAACTATACAGGCGGTAATATTGAATCGGATGCGAGAGTAGGATATCACGTTGGGGGTTTGCTGAACTTCGGTATTGGGAATCACTTCTCGATTCAGCCTGAGGTTCTTTTCTCAACGGTAGGCGCGAAAGTGGACAGAGCGGGTAACAAGGATAACTTCAAGGTAAGCTACGTAACGGTTCCTGTGATGTTGAAATTAAAGACAACGGGTGGATTTTATGTAGAGGTCGGTCCTCAGGTAGGTTTCAGAACATCAACCAATATACCAAACCAAACAATCGAAAACTTTGCTAACAACCTTGACCTTGCTGCTGCAGGTGGTATCGGTTACCAGTCAAACATCGGATTGGGTATTGGCGTAAGATACATCGCCGGTTTGAGTAAAGTAGGCAACTTCTCAGGAAACAACATCAATCCTGATTTCAAAAACAGCGTTATCCAGGCCAGCATTTTCTGGGCAATTCCAGCTGTAAACAAATAATCCAGATATAACTCTGTTAGTGTAAACGGGACATCCAAGCCATTACAGGCTGATGTCCCGTTTCTATTTTGCTGATGTCCCGTTTCTATTTTGAGACTGCCAAAGACTAACACAAGGTTTAAAATACTTATTTCTTCAATTTCAGGGCATTCATCATTTTATCGAAAATCGCTGTGTTTTCGTAAAATCCTGAGAAAGCCTCGGAGCCTGGGCCGAATGCCAGTACCGGGATCATTACCCCTGTGTGACCACCGGTTGTATACGCGCCTTTCACTTGGCCCGTCACTGTGCTTCCTCCGTTGATTGAAAACCCACCGGTTTCATGATCCGCCGTGATGATGACAAGTGTTTCTCCATCTTTCTCGGCAAAGTCGAAAACCTCCCCGATTACCTGATCAAAATCCTTCATTTCTTCCACGATATAATCCGTATCGTTGGCATGGCCGCCCCAGTCAATTTGGGAACCTTCTACCAAAAGGAAAAATCCTTTTTTATTCTGCTT
>DASYHR010000205.1:0-2571 GCA_035998385.1 Dyadobacter sp.
GTAATGGTGGATCTGCCGCGGATTTCAAACATCAGATTGGCTACTTTTCCAGGGATTATAAGGTGATCCTTGCAGACAGCCGGGCACAGGGAAAATCTGTCGAGGGCAGTGATTCTCTTTCGTACGAAATGATGGCAGATGATTACAACTTGCTGCTGGATAAACTCGGTATTGATTCCTGTTACGTGGTAGGTTGGAGCGATGGGGGAATCAATGGGCTGCTTTTGGCACAGCGCCACCCGGAAAAAGTCAGGAAACTCGCGATCACCGGTGCCAACCTATGGCCCGATACGACTGCGCTGGAGCCATTCCTGGTCAAATCAATTAAATACGAAATAGATAGCCTGAATCATGTACCGCAAACTACGGAAGTTAAAGCACAGAAGAAACTGCTGAAGCTGATGGCTTTCAATCCCCACATTCCTGTTGAGGATTTGAAAAAAGTGAATTGCCCCACTTTGGTTATAGGTGGTGATCAGGACGTAATTTTTCCGAGTCACACGATGGTTATTGCCGAAGCGATTCCGAAATCGTATCTGTGGATTTTACCCGATGCGGGTCACTCCACACTGGTTGTCTATAAGGATCTATTCAATCAAATTGTTGGAGATTTTTTCAAAAAACCATACAAAAAGAAAACGGGTGTAGCTCAGTTTGAATAGCCCTATTTTTAGAGAGCAAATGTGTGCTTTGGAGTGACGTCTTAGACTGTTTTAACGAGTTGCTCTCGGGTCTACATCGTTATACCGTAAACTAAAATTCCAGCCTGCATCCAATGCTACAACCAGGGCAAAAAAGGTATTTGTAAAATCTGGTTATATTAGAGTTTTGAATGTAACGCACCCTGAAAAGTAATCCTCTGCAATGGCCCTGCCCCGAAAAACACTGATTCTTTGGTTTTTTATTATTCTGAAATTAGGAATTCATTGCCTGATTATTGCTCCCGAATATGATCTGCACCGGGATGAATACTTACATATTGATCAGGGAAAACATCTCGCATGGGGATTTTTGTCAGTTCCTCCGCTTACATCCTGGAGTTCATGGCTCATTCTCGCCTTTGGCGGCTCAGTATTTTGGGTTAAGTTTTTTCCCGCACTGTACGGAGTGCTCACAATGCTTCTTGTTTGGAAGGCTACGGAGGCTTTGGGAGGAAAACTCTTTGCCCAGGTTTTGGGCGCTACAGCTATCACATTCTCCGTGTTGCTTCGTATCAATATGCTTTTTCAGCCTAATTCCTTTGATGTACTTGCATGGACGGCACTTTATTACATCATTTTACAGTATATCAAAACCAAACAATCCGGTTGGTTATACATGGCTGGCGTGGTGGTTTCCCTTGGGTTTTTGAATAAATACAATATCGTATTTCTGCTGGCAGGGCTGGCGCCGGCACTTGTCGTGGCTGGCCAGCATCGGTTATTCTTGAGTAAACACCTCTATCTGGCTGGATTCGTCACTTTACTGCTGATTGCTCCCAACCTGATATGGCAGTACCAGAACAACTGGCCTGTAATTCATCACATGGAACTACTGTCGAAAACACAACTTGTGAATGTAAACCGCAGCGATTTTTTGAAGGAGCAGTTACTCTATTTTGCAAGTTCCATTTTCGTTTTAATTGCTGCATTGATCAGCTTTTTTGCCTATCAGCCATTCCGGAAATATCAGGTTTTCTTTTGGTCTTTCTTGTTCTCATTGGGCATATTCGTTCTTGCCAGAGCCAAAGGATATTACGCGATTGGCCTTTATCCGATACTCTTAGCTTTCGGGTCGGTTTTCCTGGAAAGTATCATCAAGGAAAAATTATTATGGGTGCGTATTGCAGTCGTAATGCTGATTATCATTTCGTTTGTGCCAATCGTGAAAGTTGCATTTCCCCTGCAAAGTCCTGTGCATATTGCTGCAAATCCTGAGTCCTACAGATCGTTGGGATTATTGCGTTGGGAGGATGGAAAGGATCACGCTTTACCCCAGGATTTTGCCGATATGCTCGGCTGGAAAGAGCTGGCTGCCAAAGTAGATAAAGAATACGCCGGACTAAACGACAAAAAGCATACGATTGTATTGTGTGATAATTACGGACAGGCAGGTGCAATCAATTATTATTCAGTTTACAAGAACATCCATGCAGTCACCCTCAATGCGGATTATATCAATTGGTTTCCCTTGGATGAAGAAATTGTAAATGTCATTTTGATTCAAAATGCCGACGATGACGATCCGGAAAGGAATAAAGAAAAGCCACTGTTCCGGACAATCAGACGAGCGGGTAAAATTGAAAGTAAATATGCCCGTGAAGTCGGTACGAGCATTTACACTTTGGAAAACGCAAAGGTTTCAATCAACGACATTTTGAAATCGGACATCGCTGAAGCCCGCTGGTAGTAATATAACTTAGATAGATAGTGCTCGTCTATTTGCGTACATAAATCTCAATGATTTCCTGATTAATTCCCAAACTGTCAATTTTTTCAATGCCCGTTTGGGTAAGCGTATCATTTTTTAAAGTCAGCTTGAAATGAAAATCATGATTTTCCCACTCGCGGGAGTTGCAGTAGGTGAGACGTT
>DASYHR010000217.1:0-8471 GCA_035998385.1 Dyadobacter sp.
CAGGTTCGGTACCATAAAACCATCCTTTCCAGAACCAATCCAGATCAACGCCGGATGCGTCTTCCATGGTTCTGAAGAAATCTGAAGGCGTAGGACTTTTGAAACGCCATCTGTTGGCATATTCCTTAAATGCATGATCAAAAAGTTCTCTGCCCATTACCGTTTCACGCAGAATGTTAAGCGCCGTAGCAGGCTTGGCATACGCATTTGGTCCGAGTCCGATTACATTTTCTGCTGAACTCATGATTGGTGAAAGTACCGAAGGATCGGAGGACATGTATTCTGTAATTTGCATCGGTTCCCCACGACGTGTCGGATAATTGTAATCCCATTCTTTTTCTGCCAGGTATTGGCAAAACGTATTAAGCCCTTCATCCATCCAAGCCCATTGTCTTTCGTCAGAATTAACGATCATCGGGAAAAAATTGTGACCTACTTCATGAATAATTACACCAATCATTCCGTATTTGGTCGCTTCCGAATAAGTACCATCTTCTTCCGGACGACCACCGTTGAAACTGATCATCGGATATTCCATTCCACCGCCCGACGTTGCATGGCAGGAAATTGCAACAGGGTAGGGGTATTCAAAGGTGCGGTTTCCGTAAGATTTCAATGTATGTTCTACAGTACGCGTTGAGTACTGTTCCCAAAGCGGATTTCCCTCTTTCGGGTATACCGACATACACCATATTTTTCTGCCGTTTTTATACACATCGCTTTGCATCGCATCCCAGATAAATTTCCGGCTGCTGGCAAAAGCAAAATCCCGTACGTTGTCAGCTTTGTAAATCCAGGTTTTTTTGCCCGGATTTTTGCTCTCTCTTTTCTCTGCCTTTTCAGCTTCTGCCTGCGTCACAATGAGTACTGGCGTTTTGGAAGTCTCAGCCTTTTTTAAACGTTGTTTTTGAGCTGTGGTAAGCACCTGTGCATAATTCTGGCATTCTCCGGATGCTGCCACAACGTGATCCGCCGGTGTTGTAATCGCTACTTTGTAATTACCAAAAATGAGTGCGAATTCACCCTGACCGAGAAACTGCTTGTGATTCCAGCCATTAACGTCGTCATACGGAGCAAGGCGGGGAAACCAATGTGCAATAAAATAATTGGCATTGCCATCCTTCGCGAAGTACTCATAGCCGCTGCGTCCGTAATAGGGAGTGATGTTATAAGCCCAGTCCACACTGAATACCAGATTTGTTCCTGGTTTCATAGCGATCTGTAAGTCAATACGCATCATGGTATTGTTGATGGTGTAAGGAAGCGCTTTGCCTGCTTTATCCTTCACTGATGCGATTTCGTATCCGTACTTCTTATCCGGGTCCAATGCTACAGCCTGACCGGTATTGAAGGTTTGAATTTGAGCCGAACTCATGCCCCGGCTATTTACTGTTCCGGTTTTAGAGCTTGCTCCGATCGCATCATTTTTAAATAAATTCTGATCCAGCTGCATCCATATATACCGGAGCTCATCAGGGGAGTTGTTGTAAAAAGTGATCGTTTCAGATCCGATAATCCGACGTTTGTCATCGTCCAGTTCAGCTTTGATATCGTAATCTGCTCTTTGCTGCCAATATTCTTTACCGGGTGCTCCCGAGGCAGTCCGATAGGTATTGGGAGTTGGCAATGCGGTTCCTAATTGCTCAAAACGGTCATTGGCTTTGTAAGTAGGTGATACCGGAATTTGCTGTGCAACCGAGGCGGAAGCATACAGCAGGATGATGAAGAGCAGAAAACGTTTCATGGTGTCTGGATGATTGATATAGTCAGGAGTTAAATTAATGTGGGTAAAAATTTATTGTTGATGATCAGAGACAACGCCATACCGGCAATAATCCCTGAAAGTACATGTACCCAGGTAACCCGGGAAACGCGTATGATTTCAATCAGAATAAAAGCGACCGTCAGTGTAAAGAAAACAATAATCAGTTGCCCGAGTTCCAGACCGATATTAAAGCCCAGTAACGGTGCAAAGATATCCGCTTCTTTACCCAGCAATGCGCGAAGGTAGTTAGAGAATCCGAGGCCGTGTATCAGACCGAATAACAAAGCCAGAAAATAGCGGCTGTAGGCACCATTTGAAGACTCTTTGGATACTCTTGTTTTTTGTTTGTATGAAAAATTGACAGCTGCAGTAATGACAATGGTGACAGGAATAAGTAACTCAATAAAATCGGGATTGACAGTGACAAGCCTCAGAGTTGCAAGTGCAAGTGTTATGGAATGGCCTAATGTGAAAGCCGTCACGAGTATCACTACTTTCTTCCATTCTACCAGGGTATAGACGGTGCAGAGTGCGATGATGAATAGGATGTGATCGTAACCTTTGGAATCGGTAATGTGTTCAAAACCCAGTTGGAGGTAAGCCAGAAACTCGGACATGTTAAGAATGGAGGAGTAAAATGAATAAAGGTTGTACGTATACAGGCGCAAAAATAACAACCCGAAGATATTGTATTCCCTCTAGGAATGCAACCAGAGGACTTCATGCCGGAAAAATGACATACTTGCGCTTAGTGATAGGGGGTATGTTTTTGAAAGAATTTATGAAACAAAAAAAACCGGAAGCATGTGCTTCCGGCCTTTTTGAATTCTGACACCAATTATAAGATTTTTATAGGTCTCCTTATTAGTTGTAAGGAGTATTTTGTGGATCGAAGTTAGTCCAGCCTGTAGTCCAGTCTGTTGTTCCGAATGCACCTCTGAAAGTTTCTTTTGTGAAGAATGCATCAGCTCCTTTTCCTTCCCAAACTGCATCCTTCAACAATGGTGAAGTTGCTTGTGGCAAGAATTTAGGACCAGCCAATTTGAAGTTATCAGCATTCAAAAGAAGTGTAGAAACATCTGTAAGGATTGTGTTCTTACGAGCTGCTGCATTGAAATATTCCTGTGCTTGTGCATCAGTAACACCTGTTGAACCAGTGTTACCGCGAACCGGAATAGTTGTGTTAGCAAGTACGATACCTTTCAAATCCAAAGTGCCTGCTGTAGCATGGGCCAATGTGTTGGCGCCATCCAAACGAAGTCCTTCAGGGTAGCCTGCAAATACTGAGTTGAAGACAGAAATATTCGTGTTACGACGAAGGTGCATGGCTGACTGGTAAGGTCCGCTACCAGATACTGTTGCAGTGCTAGGTGTACCACTGAAAGCGAAGTTACTTACGTTAGCAAATACAGGAGCTGTCAATGGCAATCCGTTGTTAGGACCTACAGCTGGCTCGCCTGAACCACTGAAGTTATCCGACTCAAATCCATTGGATCCCGACTGATCTGCAAAGTCCGGGTCACGAAGTGAAACTGCGTACTGAACTTTACCAGTGAAGCCCCAGTCAGTATCCCAGTCATCATCCCATCCACGGAAAGCTACAAGGTGTTTTGCATTTACAGTTCCACCAAACCACTCGAATGAGTCATCACCACTGTAAGATACCTGAACGTTATCTACAACTGTACCTGAACCTACTGCATAGAATGTGATACCGTTGATCTCGTTTCCGGCAGTCAATGCAATACCAGGGAATTCGATACGTACGTATTTAAGAACACCTGAGTTATCCTCTGCGATATTATCAGCACCTAATTGCCCTGAAATACCACCTTCAGCACCCTGACTGGCCAAACGGTTGTGAGGAGCCTTACCCATGATCACAAGGCCACCCCAGTCACCATGCTTACGAGCACCCGGAGCTGCGTTAGAAGTGAAAACGATCGGCTCAGCTGCAGTACCTTCAGCGATGATTTTTGCACCGGCATTAATAATCAAAGTTCCGCCTTTGGCTAGTCCGCTTGGGTCCAGAGCAACACCGCCTCCTTTGATGATTGTTCCTGGTTCGATAGTCAACGTAGCGCCTGATGTTACGTATACAAAACCTCTTAGAAGGTAAATTTTATCTTTAGTCCATTTTTCGCTTGCTGAGATGTTCCCTTGTTTTTCAACAACTGCGCGGGCAGACAAATCAAAGTTAGAAGCACTCTTTACTGTTTTACCAGCTACAGTCACCGAGATCAAACCAGATGTTGCACCAGCCGGAACAGTTACTTCAAGTGTTGTTGCTGTCGCTGCACTTACTACAGCCGGAGTTGTATTGAATAATACGGTGTTATTAGCTGGAGTAGTATCAAACTTTGTACCGGTAATCACAACCTTAGTACCTACAGGACCAGAAGCCGGAACAACTGTTTTTACAGCAAGTACGTCTTCAATTGCAGTTGGTTGCTCGTCGTTGTCACAAGAGGTAGTGGCAGCGAATAGCCCTCCCAGAATGAATAGGTAATACAACCGTTTTTTTAGGATATTCATAGCGAATTTAAATTGGTTTGCAAAAGGGGATAATTGTGGAAATATTTAATTATTCGTGTTGATTTAAGGTATTACCGTTCTTCTTGCGAATGTGTATGCAGCGGTAAGCGTGAAGTAGCTGCCACGTCTGAACTTGCGGATGTCCTGGTCTGCGTTGGCTGATAGTGACGTTACGTCTTTGCCAATTTTACCATCACGGTTGAAATCCTGCGCGAAACGAACCGGCTGGTTCAGGATGTCCTGAATCCCTAGTCTGATTTCCAGGTTCTGCCTGATCTTTTTGCTGATGTTTAGGTCAACTACATTTCTTGGTGTTTCATACACAGTTGGGTTATTCTGATTTCCTACTGCGAAGATTCTCTGACCAAATACGTTGTAAAGCAAGTTCCACTGCCATCCTGAAACAGGATCTGCGTAATAAACTCCTGCATTGATCAGATAAGGAGATTGGTTAGCCATCGGGCGTTTTTTGTCTGTTAAGCCAGTCAGATCATAGTTTTGTATTTCACCACCCAAATCCGGTCCCTGAACAAAATCCCCCAGATTTACAGTACTCTTGATCACTGACACATTACCAACCAAGGTAAGGTTTTGAATAAAAGGACTCACGGCGTTGGCAAAGCCTTTACGAATTTCCATTTCGACCCCGTAGTTCTGTGCAGTTCCTGCATTGATGAATGTGTAGGCAAGTCCGTTACCACCTACCGGAAGCAGGAATGATTCAATTGGGTCTTTGAAATGTTTATAAAATCCGGTTACAGAAATCAGCTCGTTTGGACTTGGGTAAAATTCCCATTTTGCATCCACGTTCTGAATTTTTGCAGTCTTTAGCGTTGTGTTACCTCTGATATCTGCCTGTAGGTTAAAGTCATAGTAGGCATAAGGAGCAAGCTCACGGAACTCAGGGCGGTTCAATGTCGATGAGAATGCAAGTCTCAAATTTTGTTTTTCTGTTACTTTGTAAGTAAAGTTAATGGAAGGAAGAGGTATGAAAATCTTGTTGTTTACCAGCTCTTTTTTCTCATTTACGACAGTAGAATGTAACTGCTGGTTGTTGTATTCTCCACGGAAACCAACGGTCATCACCGCTTTGCTTCCGAAGTTCAGGTCGCCGCTTACGTATGCAGCCGTGTAGTTATTGATACCCTGGTAAGAATCAAGATCTCTCGTACCATCCTTAAGTGTAAGTCCGCCAGTCTGCCCGTTTACGTTTTCAGGAGCAAAGATTGAACCAATTCCCTGGGTCAGAATCGCGCTTGCATTCCCGATATTGTTGTAGCCATAGAAGTGAGCTGAATAATCACGGTCTTTTCTTTCTCCATAAACCCCGAAGCGGATACGGTTTGGTTCGCGGTCAGATGGGTTACCAAAAGCATGCTCACCATTCACAGAAAGTGTCAGTACACGTTCTCCGAGTGTTGAGAAGAAATGCCCTACTTCATTTGCTGTCGGATCGTTAGGTGTTACCGCCTGGAAAGGTGCAGGTTGTCCGTCAGGTCCGGTAGCATCAGTCAGACGTTGGAAGCGAATTCTTTTCCAGTCTGGTTCCCAGCGGCCTGTATATCCGAATCCGGTGATCCAGTTCAGCTTTGTAAGCTCCCCGAATTTATGATCACCAGAAACCTGGGTAGTTACGATTGTTCTGTTTTCAAATCTTTGTGAATAACTAAGTGCATCGTATCCGTCTACCACTTTCTGTCCGTTACGTACTACTGTTTCAGTGTTTCCAAGTTGATTAAACAAGGTCTTCCACTCCATTGTGAAATCCGGGTTGAACCGTAGTGTCCAGTTGTGAAGTACACCTATTCTTGACTGACGCTGATAATTTGAATCTGTATATTTTTCAAATATCTCGTTCGCCAGCACACCATTTTGGTAAAGTTTCAGGTCAACATCTGCAAGCTGGTTGGTAAGTGAATAATTGACGTTCGTGATATTGCTTACATCAATATTTCCAATGTTGAAACGCTTACCCATGTTGAATGCAAGACGCATATCAGGAGCGATATTAACATCTTTCAATGCCCAGTTATTTGGGAAAAGTCTGGCGAATGATGCTCTTTCCTGGTTGCTCAGGACATTGAAATCTGCAGACCTCGTCGGGAACGCACTTGAAAGTGTCTGATCTTTGCCCCAAAGTCCAAGCACATTAGCACCGCTTCTGTTGTGCGATTGAGCAGTTTGTAGAGTTGTATTCTGACGGTAGCCGATCGTTGCAGCAGCATCGAAAAAGTTTTGGTCAGGACGGCGTTTTGTATAAATCTTGATAATACCTCCGGCAAAATCACCAGGCGATTCGGCAGATCCGGATTTGTATACAATCATCCGGTCAATGATGTTACTTGGTACCAGGTCAAATGAGAATGAACGCGTATCAACCTCTGAAGAAGGAGTGATTACATCATTGATCAAAACGGCATTGTAACGTGAGCCTAATCCGCGAATCATTACGAAACGGTTGTCTACAATACTTACGCCTGGCACTCTACGAATCGCTGCGGCTGCATCGCGGTCCTGTGATTTTTGAATTTGCTGCGCAGAAATACCAACTGCTATAGGCTTCAATTGTTTGATTTCGCTGATAACCGCCACCTCAGTGTTGGTTGCCCGTGCCGCCCGTACCACGACTTCCTGTAGTGCAGTTCCTTCTTCTTCCATCTCAGTATCAATGACTGTAATGTTTCCGGAGTCTACTCTGACGTTAGGTATTTCTTTGGTTTTGTAGGAGACAAATGAGATGATAATCTTGTGTGAACCTGATGGGACGCCAGCCAAGCTGAAACTTCCGTCAACGTCGGCAGCTGCACCGATCTGTGTTCCTTCTACGAGCACAGTTGCGCCGATCAGTGCATCTTTTGTTTTTGCGTCTTTGATTAATCCGCGGATTGATCCTGTCTGAGCAAATGCGAAGGACGCAGAGAGGAGAAACAGGAGGAGTGTGGTAATTCTGGTTTGCATACTTTTAAGGTGTCATTTTTTACGACACAAAAGTAGATTGCCAATATTACCTGAATGTTAACTGTATGTTACGTATCGATTATTAAAATTTACTGTTTTTTATTGAAAATCAGTACTTTACACTTTGTATGTTAAAAGTATATCCAATGCACATGGCCTGAAACGCCATCTAGGCCGTATTTGAGCATTATTGGACTATTCAATTATTCCATTTCCTTCGCCGCTTTTGAAATTATCCAGATCATAGACAAATCCATTGATAACCGCATATCTGACTTTATTTCCTTTTTTTAATATAAATGTAGCTGTGTTGCCAAGCCCCGGAGTGCCGGAAGGAGCAGCCTGACCGCTCCTCAGGATATGTAGCGGAGAGGTTGTGAAATACAGACCCAGTGCTCTGGTGTTGCTATCAGGAGTAAGGCGGACGTAAGTATAGCCTTCTTTCAGAAGATTGAGGGCATTCAGTTTACTAATCTCGCTTACATTTTTATATGTAGTCGGATATACCCTTCCTTTTTCAATGGTGTAGCCCTGTGCATCCAGCTCCTGACTGCCAAATTGTGGATGCAGGTCACCGAAATCCTCAATCTTACTGTAATAGAAAAACTTGCTCGCGTTTGCATAGCTGACTTCGTTCCTGTTAATTCCCAGATCAGCCATAAAGGATTTTCCAGCCTGCTTTACAGTGGCGTTTCTTACGACCAGATCATACAACCAACGTCCGTTTTCTGGTATTTTATAATAGTCCTCCCGATTCTCTTTGGTAAGAGAGTTATCGGCGATCACATCAAGTGCCGATAAAATAGACATGAAATTGAGCTGGCGTATGTATTGCTTTTCCGGGTCACCTACGTACCCTCCCGATTCGATCAGAACTAACGTCGTTCCCCATTTTTGAACGTTGTCACCAAATCCGCGGGGTTCGTGGTCATCACTGTAGCGCGCTACCTGGCCGGGAATATACTTTTGCAGGATTTTGTTCATGCCCACAATCAATTGCATCGAACGCTCACGCACCGGATTGATTGATAATTCATAATTGTAAGAGGTGGCAAGGAAAGAAATTGTCGCCACTTTCGCACTCCTGCCTGCAGAATAACGCGGACTCTGGTCATGCAGGTTGAAGCCATAATCCGGTTTCAGTTTATCTACCAGACCTTTCAATATCTGCGCTTCAGGAGTTTGGCGGGCTGCTGCATCTCTGTTCATATCA
>DASYHR010000230.1:0-6058 GCA_035998385.1 Dyadobacter sp.
TTCTCAGCAGCAGGGAAGTGGAAATTCTTATCGCTTCACAAGTCAGCATGGCGAAATTGATTTGAAAGAACTCGCGCTGATATCAGAACCAGGCAATAAGGTTCAGGAAACGCCGGATATGCTTTACGATGTAACGCATGCTTACAGCAACACGAACACAGTGCCTGCGCGCGGCCCGGAAGAAATCATCATTTCAACTATTGAAAAGTTGAATGTTTTATTTGAAAGAGGGCAAATTACCGAGCAGGAATTCAGTGCTAAAAAAGCAGAGCTTTTATCCAGATTATAGGTCAAAATACAGAGAAAGGGGCTGCAGGAAATATTCCTGCAGCCCCTTTCTTATTGCTAATGTGAAGCATTAAGGCATCAACACTTTGTCAATAACGTGAATAACACCATTTGACTGGTATACATCAGCGATTGTAACTTTCGCAAGGTTACCCTTTGCATCTTTTACCCACACATCTTTTCCTTTGGTAGTGAATGTCAATTCTTCACCTTGTACAGTTTTGGCTACAGCCTTGCCGTTGCCTTCTTTGATCATTTGTAACACAGATTTCGAGTCAACTTTTCCAGGAATTACGTGGTAAGTAAGTACTGAAGTCAGTGTGCTTTTGTTTTCAGGTTTCAACAAATTGTCAACAGTTCCTGCAGGAAGTGCTGCAAAAGCTGAATTCACAGGAGCAAATACTGTAAAAGGACCTGCACCGGATAATGTTTCAACCAAACCTGCTGCTTTCACAGCTGCCACCAATGTCGTATGGTCTTTTGAATTAACAGCATTTTCAATGATGTTTTTAGAAGGATACATCGCAGCCCCGCCTACTGTTACCGTTTTTTCTTTTTGAGCAAATGCTCCTAAAGTGGTGAACAGAGCAAAAGCCAATAGTGTGCATTTCATTTTCAAGGATTTCATAAACTTTCTATTTAAGTGTGATTTCAGTGATATACGCCGCTTCCGGCATTGTTGGATTTATCCAGGTCTGAAAATTACACTCTTCACTTGTTTATAAAATTCCCATTAGTTTTAATGTTTGACTGTCAATAATTTATATTGAATTTTTTCCGCCTCCCAGCCCATCAATTCTTTCCTGCAGTGCCCGATAGAAATTTTCCGGTGCATCCGGCGCATAAGCAAGGTAAAGGAACGGCTCGACCAACTCGAGCTCCATCAATACGAATCGTCCGTCGACCATGACGCCATCTACACGAGCATAAAGTGTATCGTCGGCGAAAGCGGATAAATAGGAAGCCGCCCGGTCAACAAGCGCCTGCTCAGGTTGCATCTGATCGATAGTACCTCCGAAAAACTGCTGCACTCTGAAGTCTCCGGTTTTTGGTTTTTTTAGTATGGTATGACTGTACCGGCTATTGAAAAATGTGAACGACCATTCACCATCTTCGATTTCCTTCATGAAAGGCTGGGCTATGTAAGCGCCATCCTGCAACAGACCGACTATTTCATCCGCATGGTGTACAGCAGTTTCAGCGTTTAATTTAAAGGTATTTCGGGAACCTCCGCTCACACACGGTTTGACAATAATCTGATCAGATTTCAATGTATTGAACAGATCAGAAAAATTTCCGTCCCACTCTTTTTCAAGGTAAACTGAAGGGATGACATCAAATCCGGCATCGATGATTTCCTTAAGGTAATGTTTGTCGATATTCCAACGAACGGTTTGATAGGAATTCAACAGCTTAATTCCCAGCGATTCGATCTGATCAAGCCAGTTTTGAAATCTTTCAAATTTCTGATGATAATCCCATGGCATACGTAGCACCGCAACGTCATAAGCTTGCCAGTTTACATTCGGGTCCTCCCATATTTCAGCTTGTATATCAAGACCTTTGTTTTGCAGAAAAGGCAACAAATCCTGAATCTCGTCGAAACCATTCGCTCCGGAATATTTCACCGAGCCGTTGTATGTTATAAAAGCAATTTTCATTTCTGCAGTATATTGGATTGGGTGCTATAGCAAAAATAGCGGATGTCTGAAATAAAAACAGCACCGCGGCAGAGTATGTCTACGGTGCTGTTTATGGTTGTTGCTGAAAAATCAGGGAATAGGATCTCCGGCAGTTTTGAGTTTCGGGTCATACACCGCTACACCCACACGCGAGTCGGCACAACCATAGTAAAGCAGCCATTTATTTTTAAAATAAACCATTCCCTCAATGAAAACGGTACCAGCGACATACTGTCCGCTTTTTTCAAAAGATTCCATTGGGCGGAAAAATGGGACATCCAGTCTGGCCAGTAATTTCGTCGGATCGTTTTTATCAAACAAAACCTGTCCGGCGCAGTAACTGTTAGGTGTATAACGTTTATCTCCGTTTTCGCCTTTGTCGTTTTTGCCGTTGTATAGTAATACTATTCCCTTATCAGTAAGAATAGCCGGAGGACCACATTCAGTCAGATTGCTGTCGAAATAGCCTTTTCTCGGTGAGATCAGATTAATCAGTTCGCCTTTCTGGTCTACTACCGGTTCCCAGTTGATCAGGTCCGAAGAAGTTGCCACATTCACATGCGCTTCTCCAAAGTAAAGCCAATACTTCCCATTTACTTTGGCAATAACCTGTTTGCCATTTGCAAGTTTCGTAAGAACGGATCCGGATTTAGTCCAGATATTATTGAACTTCCCATTGTATGCTTTTTTGAAAGCAGGACCATGTTTTTCCCATTTGATCAGGTCGCGGGAAGTGGCCACGCCGATGCGCGCCTTATCCTGATTCCATTGGGTATACAAGATTACATAAAGTCCATCTTCCGTAACGGCAACCCGTGGATCTTCGCATCCGCCGGGCCATTCATTTTCTTTCTGGTTGTCTTTGTCAGGATATAAAACGGGCGTTTTCCTTCTTTCAAAATGAATGCCGTCAGCGCTGGAAGCATAACCGATGCGCGAAGTCCTTTTGCCGATGGCTACTCCTGCTTTGTCTTCTGCACGATATAACACCACAATTTTCCCATCCTTGATCGTAGCTGCAGGATTGAAGGTGTCGTTTGATTCCCAGTCGGTCATGCGTTCGTTCATCGGACACATGAAGCGGGATGTACTGTCAGGAGAAATGACAGGATTGACACCGGCAGGGCGTACAAAACCTCCCATTGCCCAGTCGGGAAGTGTGTTGGTCGTTTGCGCCGCAGCCTGGCGGGCAAGCAGAGCAACAACAAAAAAGCTTAAATATTTTAGTCTCATGAAACGTGGTTTAGGAATTTGTTTTGTCAAAGTTAAATTCATTTAATTATGCATTGGATTATACGAACCTGAAAAAAATAAAAAAACCTGTTCTCCGAGGAAAACAGGTTGGGCAACTGATGTGATTTGGGCTTATTTATTAGCTACAAGACTTACATCCAAAGTGAAGTCGTTGTCAATAGCCTTGTCTCCCAGATTTTCGAAGAAGTTGGATGAGCGGAATTTAATGTCATATTTGGTACGGTCTACAACGATTCTTGCGTCAGCTGTTACCTTTTTTGCATCTGACTTCACAGTTGCAGGGAATTTGATATCGCTGGTAATGCCTTTGATCGTCAATTTTCCGGTAACATCATAAGCACCAGCAGATTTCGGAGTTACCGAAGTGATGACGAATTTAGCCTGCGGATGCGCTTCCACGTCGAAGAAATCCTTGTTTTTCAAGTGACCAGTCAGCTTTCCGTTCATATCTGCATCTTTCACATCTGTAACGGTCAGGTTTTTAAGGTCTAGTACAAAGTCGCCACCTTTCAATTTGTCTCCGTCTACGATAAGCGTTCCACTGGTAAGAGGTACATTACCTGCGTGCGTGCCAGTTACTTTTTTCGCTCCCCACTCGATTTTAGTGCTTTTAGGATCAACAGTTAATTTTTTGTCTGCTTTTCCCGGACCTGCAAATACAGCAGAACCTGACAAAACACCAGCAAGAAGAAACACAAAGATTTTTTTCATGATTGTAGTTTGATTTTAATTGGAAAGAGAATTGATTGAAAGATAAATATACGTTTTGAAATTCACTATTACGCTCTTGTAAAATTTCTACGAACCTAAGACACCGGAATCGCTGAAAAGTTTAATCCGGACAGGGTTTGTAGAATTTCTTTTCCTTCCTGCCAGTCGTTTAATTTAGAAACGGCATTGATGTGTCCTTTTTTGCCAATGTTGATAAATTCACTTCCCCAATCCTGCGCGAATTTTTCAGATCTTCCAATGGATGCATAGATGTCATTGGTGCTTGCCACGACTATACTTTTGAAGGGCAATCTGGTGACAGGAATGGGTTTGAATCCGACGACAAAATTCAAACGTTTCGACAAATCAGCATCGGCTGGCGCGACCAGCAAAGCACCTTTTACGAATTCGGACCGGAACTCCTGTGCCCAGTGCGCCACGGTGATACAGCCCAAACTATGCGCAACAAGAATCGTTGGTCTAGTTAGTTTACTGATGGTTTCCTGAAGTTTCGGAACCCATTCGTCTTTTACAGGCCAATCCCAGTTTACCTGTTCAGCCCTGCGGAAGAGTTCAGGATATTGTTCTTCCCAGATCGTTTGCCAATGATTGGGTCCCGAGCTTGCCAGGCCGGGAACAGTCAAAAAATGCGTACTCATAGAATATTACCGGTCAATGAAATGTCAAGAAAATAAAACCTACTTTTTGTCACTAACGCATCGGAAACCAAGGTTGTTGCTGCCGCTGGTGATTTCCCCCTTTCCTCTGCTACCAGCTTTATAACGAATACAATATTCATCGCTGCAAAGGAAAGAGCCGCCTCTTTGCACTCTTTTTATTGCGCCGGGTTCGTCAGGATCATAGCTGTCTGCCGGTCCCTTTGGATTTTTGGAAGCAGATTTGCCGTAGGCGTCGGGACGGTAGAGATCTGAACACCATTCCCAGACGTTCCCGTCCATATCAAACAAACCATAAGCATTGGCAGGAAATGATTTTACCGGTGCTGCTCCCTGGTATCCATCTTCTTTCGTGTTTTTATCAGGAAAATGCCCCTGGTATATATTGGCAACCCATTTATTGTTAGGTTTGAGATCTTTGCCCCAATAATATGGCTGATCACTTTTTCCTGCTCTGGCAGCAAATTCCCATTCCGCTTCTGTTGGCAAACGTTTACCGGCCCACTTGGCGTAGGCAGCAGCATCTTCGTAAGATACATGCACCACAGGATAATTTTCTCTTCCTTTTACGGAGCTCTCTTTTCCTTCAGGCTGAGCCCAATGAGCGTCGGGTACATAACTCCACCATTGCAGCGGATTGTCAAGAGAAACCTTGCTTGGCGTAGGTGTAAAAACCGCCGAGCCGGGCACCAGTTTATCTGCCGGCACACCGGGATAGTCCGCAGGATTAAGTGGTCTTTCGGCCACAGTTTTGTATTTCGTTGCAGCTACAAATTCGGCATACTGTGCATTGGTTACCTCTTGCGCGTCCATAAAAAAACCATCAACCGTCACTTCATGAATGGGTCGGGAGTCAGGAAATTCATCGGAACCCATCAGGTATTTTCCTCCTTGAATCCAAACCATTCCGGTTGTGTCCGTTTTTTCTTCCGTTACCTGACTGGCATTTTGTATGAATCCTACGCGCGAGGGCATTCCGTCCGCTGCGCAATGTGCCAGACTATCAGCTATTTCCTGCGCTGTTTTTTTATCAGAATTGCAGGCAAGAAGTGTAAGCACAACTACTGCAAACAGTATTTTATTGATTTTTGAAACAGAATTTTTCCAGTGAAAAAACATATACTTATTTTTTTGCTTTAGCCAGTATTTCCAGCGCTTCGGAATCCTGATACTGGCTCATCAATGATTTCAGGCGACTTTTAAGATCAGCTGTTATTTTCTCTGAATTCTTCGATCCGTAAAGGTTGGTCATCTCGGTAGGGTCGGTTTTCAGGTCATATAGTTCCCAGGAATCAGCTCCTCCGTAGAAATAGGCAAGTTTGTAACGATCTGTGCGGATTCCAAAATGTGGATACACATGATGAGGTTCCGGGAACTCATAGTAATGGTAATAAGCATCTTTCCGCCAGGCAGATTTTGCCGTTGTATTCTGATCTTTCAGCAATG
>DASYHR010000263.1:0-2800 GCA_035998385.1 Dyadobacter sp.
CGAATATATGAAGAACCCCTTGAGTCAAAAAAGCTCAAGGGGCTCGCTGGTTTTTTTCGGATGGGGTAGGGGGTACCACTCCCTTATGCAAATTCTATTTCGAAGCTTGTGTCGCCGGCCATGGTGGTACCACCCAGCGCGCGCCACGCGGCATAGTAGTCTACCGTGTCGGATAGGTGGGTGGCGGTCTCCTGGTCTTCACCCTTGCGCGTCTCACTGCTCCTGTCCTTTTTGTACTCTGAAGTGGTAGGTGTGCGTTGCATGCTTATGGTTACACTTGGCTTCGGTAGGATGGAAGCGGAAGTGTGGGTCAGTTCAATAAGCACCCGGAAAGCGGTACTCGCAGGGTATCTTGTTCTTCTCGAAAGCGTGGAGTTAGCCGTTGTATTTTTTCGACCTTATCAGACGAATATTGTTCAGGTCTTCCAACACGACAGTGTCTTCTTCCGGAATTATACCTCTTTTGATCCAATTACTTACCGTTTGGGTATTATCAATTCCGAACAATTTACAATACCTGGCTACGGTCACCCATTCGTCTGACGGATATGTCCTGCCTCTTGAAACAACATAGTCTTTCAGTGCTGCTTTACTTTCTTCAATGATTTTGTCAATCTCAGTTGATATTACTACAGTTCCCATATTTATCCAGCTTGTGATGTGTTTTAATCCTTTTCTAACTCCTTCTGAATTTTAACAATCAGGTCTAATATCTGATCAATTTGTTCTTGTGTCATGTGCTCCTGTCGATCTCGCAACAATTGCCTAAGGGCAGCTAATTGCATTCGGAGGTGAAAACTGTCCATCCCTATAGTGTTTGTATGGTGAGGTAAAATTACTGGTGTTACGCTACGAAACAAATTGTTTAACATTTGTTTTATTAAAATGCTTTAACACCCTTAGCATATCTCAGATCTAAGATAATAGTTCTAATACGTAACCTTCAATATTACCCAACCATGAACTTTCCCTCAATAAATAGCACTTTCTCAACCCCACCCTGCTGAAATGTTCAGGTTATTTCTGATATTACTGCGATAATTCATCTCAAACCTCACTTAATCTGGTTGTTACTATGAAAATGAAGTACTTGTTTACTGCTATTTTATTATGTTCTGTGCTGGTAGCGGCGCGCTCTGTGCGTTTTGCGGATAATCTGACTGGAACCTGGGCTTATGTGATTGCTGACGTGCCGGCGGAATATCAAAATGGCGTTTTCCTTTTTGAAGAGAAAGACAATGCCACTGTCGGTTATGTGGGCGCGGATAAGTCTGTGCAAATGAAAGAGCTTACCGCAGCAGATGGTAAGGTAAATTTTAAATTCGACTTCGACGGAGGCTCTATTGGTGTAAGTCTGGCGCAAACCGGAGATACATTGAAAGGAAATATGTCTTCTCCGTACGGAGAGTTTCCGATTGTGGCAGTGAAACAAAAATAAGAGAAGTGCGCTGGGATTGGCTGTGACGCCTATTCCGGAATTTTATAGTTATTTTAGGCGGTGATATTCACCGCCTTTTTTATTTACCTTATCTCTGATGCACGTGGTTCGTCAACTCTACTTTCTTTTTTTCTTCATCTCATTTTCAACTCTGGCGCAAACCAGCGCTGTGCAGGATACGGCCTGGGTACGTAACAATTTCACCAAAACAGAACACAGCATCTCCATGCGAGATGGGGTGAAACTGCATACTGTGATCTATGCGCCCAGGGACGCCCAGTCTTATCCCATATTGATGCAGCGCACGCCCTATTCGGCGGGTCCTTACGGTGAGACAAGTTACCGTCGCCGGTTGGGTCCTAACACTTCGCTGATGCAGGACAAATATATTTTTGTGTATCAGGATGCCCGCGGCAGATATAAAAGCGAAGGTAATTTCCGCGAAATGACGCCGGCTATTCCCAATAAAAAGGGCAATCAGGATGTGGATGAGTCGAGCGATACGTATGATACAGTTGAGTGGCTGTTGAAAAACACCAAAAACAATGGCAGGGTGGGGCAGTATGGTATTTCGTTTCCTGGTTACTATTCATCGGCCGCTTTGCCCGATGCACATCCAGCGCTGAAAGCGGTTTCCCCGCAGGCTCCAATGTCGGATGAGTTTATCGGAGACGATTGCTACCATAACGGTGCTTTTTTCCTGATGGACAACTTCGGTTTTTACAGCGGTTTTGATGGGCCGAAAAGTGCCAACGGAGAAAGTTATAAACGTTTTTTCAATGCTTCCTATGCTGATGCTTACCAGTATTTTCTTGATTTTGGTCCATTGAAAAAAGCCAATACAGATGCTTATTTCTCGGATCCGAACGGTGTATGGCGACAGGTGGTGGCGCATCCTACGTACGACGAGTTCTGGAAATCCAGAAATATCAAACCACATTTGAAAAATGTAAAACCGGCTGTTTTGGTCGTGGGGGGCTGGTTTGATGCCGAAGATTTATATGGTGCATTGAAAACCTATGCTGCTATTGAAAAGCAATCTCCTGACAATAATGCCCGATTGGTGATGGGACCCTGGACGCACGGAGGTTGGGCTGGCCCTTCATGGAAATCTTTTGCGCAATATCAGTTTGGGGCCGATGTGAACAAATACTATCAGGATGAGATTGAAACGAAGTTTTTTGGTTTTTATCTGAAAGACAAAGGCACCTTTGATCAGCCCGAAGTAACTGTTTTTGAAACGGGTTCTAATCAATGGAAGAATTACAATGTGTGGCCGCCCAGGGAAAGTAAAGCAACCGCATTTTATTTAGGAAATAAAGGCAAACTGACAATAGCCAAACCGACAGTCCGGCAAGGAGC
>DASYHR010000278.1:0-4438 GCA_035998385.1 Dyadobacter sp.
AATTGGAGAGGCTTTTTTGCCGCCCTTACCGACGTCCGGTATCGGGGTCCTGTGGTGATTGAGGTAGAAGACAAAGCTTATGAAGGTAATGTAACTGACGTAACAACGGCTATACTTACAAGCCGAAATTACGTCAAACAATTTCTCGGATAAATCTGAGTTTAGTGATATCTATTACACTGTTATATAATACTTACACTGTAAGATATGTTACTCTATAAATCAAAAAAGGACATCTATTCGAGATGTCCTTTTTTTAATGTATAATTTCGAAAATTCAAAATTATCTGATCAATCTGGCCTTTGATGATAAAACTGCAGTCAATGAAGCAAGAATACCGACGATTGCAAATGACCAGCGAAGATCTGCGAACTGGGCAACAATACCAATCAAGGGAGGACCAATGAGAAACCCAATGAAGCTTATGGAAGATACTGCCGCTAAAGCCATACTTGCTGACATGGAGGTGGATTTACCAGCCGCGCTGTAGACAAGTGGGACCACAGAAGATACCCCAAAACCAACCAATAAAAATCCTAACGTAGCGGTGAACAGGTAAGGGAGTAACACTGCAATTGCCAAACCCAAGCCCATGCAAAGTCCGCTGATTTGCAGAATCTTCTTGCGACCCAGGCGATTAGCAAGCCAGTCTCCGGTGAAACGACCGCCGGTCATGGTGAACATGAAAGCAACATAACCTAAAGTCTTCATTGATTCAGGAACATGTACTGCTTCCTGGAAATAAACTCCGCTCCAGTCAAACATTGCACCTTCACATACCATTGCACAAAACCCGATCAAACCCAGGATCAGCAAATCTCTATCCGGTTTCACGAACATAGGTTCCGATTCTCCCTGTTGCTTTTCGCTATCCGGCATTGTGTGCTTGTAGGCAGTAAACATGATGATGAATGCCATTGCTGCAATAACGCTGAAATGTATTTGGGGAGGGATATTGAAAGAAATGAATCCATAACCAATTACGGCACTGACAAAACCTGCAAGGCTCCATAATCCATGAAAAGATGCCATAATGGATTTTCCATAAACCTGCTCAACGGCTACTGCCTGCGTGTTAATCGCGATGTTGGTCAGGTTTCCCCAAAGTCCGAATGCGAAGAGAACGATTACCAGCTGTTCCGTTCTCGTCACGAAGCCGATAAATACCAATGTGATTGCATAGAGCACGGCACCAATCAGTACCATTTTTTTGCTTCCATAGTTGGTGACCATCCAGCCTGAAATCGGCAGACTTGCCATAAGTCCCAGCGGTAGTGCCAAAAGAACAGTTCCCAAACCACCTTCGGTGAGGTGCAACATGTTTTTGATGTCAGGAATACGGCTGGCCCATGCGGCAAAGCTTAATCCCTGAACAAAGAAAAAAGCTGCGACGGCTAGTCGTAGAAATTTTCTGGAGTCAGAAGGTGCTAATATTGAATAATTCATAGGAGTGAAATTTAATTCTGTATGTGTTGATAGTGTTGATTCGCTCTAAACTGATATGATTTTTTCCAGATTGGGTAACGCCTGACTGTAAGTGCTAATGAGATAAATCGCTTGTCAGATAATCGCCGATGCAAAATTAACATATTCGCAAATAATTAAATTCAGTTCAATTGTACTTTTTTAATAATAGAAGAAAGTACTTGTTGTATATTTTCAAGAAAGGATCCATTTGCATAAAAAAAAGAATAAAAATATAGGAAAAGTGGGCTGGCCAGAGGTCTGGCAGACACATGGATATCTATCTTACTACGTCAATTTGATTGAAGAAGGCCTGCCAGGATAGTAATTTTCTTGAAGCAATAGGGGGACACCATTCTTGAATTGTCAAAGCTTCAAACAAACACTTTATGAAAAATAAGATATATCAGTTTCTTACCATCGCTTTGGTAACAATCAGCTTTTCTGCCCGGGCGCAGCAAAATGAAACCATTTTCAGGAAATCGACGGTGCGACATTCCGGTGGATATGCAGCGATTTCAAATAAGTTTACAACCATTAACGGGGACTTTGCCAATATGGTGGGAGTGTACGGGGGATGGTTTATCAACCGGCAGTTTATGATTGGTGTAGGTGGAGCCGCTACTACCAACTATATTCCTGCGCCGTGGAATGTCAATCAGTTTCCGGGTTCGAAGATGACCTATCAGCATGGACAATTCGGCTTGATGACTGAATATGTATTTGCATCTACAAAGAAGGTTCACGTTAATGTAAATCTGATGACCGGAGCTGGTTTTACGACACAATACGACCAGAATGACTGGGATGACTGGGATTGGGACGACTTTGACGAACGGGATCCCAATTTCTATTTTATGATGGAGCCCGGGGTTCAGGTAGAATTCAATCTTTTGAAATGGATGCGTTTCAGTCCGGGTGTTTCCTATCGAAGAGCTTTCGGGGCAAGTAGCAGCGGACTTTCTGACGCAGATTTAAGTAACCTTTCCTACAACCTGACGCTTAAATTCGGGGCGTTTTAATCATATTCAGGAAAATAGCATTTGTTAGCCATAGTTGGTGCCTGTTCCAGGATTTGGGGCAGGCATTTTTATCGTATTATTGTTCTTCAAAACAATAGAAGGAATTGTATATAGTAGAAAGGGGTAGAATTATTCTTGGTCAATTATTCACTATGATTAGTTTTTTACTCGTTTGAACCATTTTTCCAATCGTTGTGATTCGTTTTGAGTAATCTTGGGATTAGGAACAGAAATTGTATTGATCTGACAAGTTTTCAATTATTTAATAAATCAACTCAAGATGAGGCTCTTCATTCTTTTTTTTATAATCAATACGTACACATCAGTTGGGGATGTTGAGGCCCAGGATAACGTGTATGACGTGATTGTGGCGGGGAGGACGATTGGTTCACTGAAAGTTTTCGATAATGAGCCAGGCGCTGATAATGATATCCATCGGATAGAGTCTACTTTCAAAGTGCTGTTCTATTCGGGGAAGTATTCTACACAAGCCAGCTTTGAAGATGGCAAACTGGTCAATGCAGTTTCAGCACACCATGTAAACGGTGATCTTAAGGAACGTACGCAGACGAAAAGTATAAATAAATCAGCTTATTCAGTCTCTTTTTCAGGGGATGACGGGGAAAAGAAGAAGAGTAAAGAATTTAACGAACCTATTTTGAATACGGTTACCAGTCTTTATTATAAGGAGCCAGTTAAAATCACCGAAGTTTATTCTGAAAGATATGGCCAGATGTGCAGCGTGAAAAAACTGGCAGACGGGAGTTATGGAGTCTCCCTGCCTGATGGCAAGCAGGGAGTATATACTTACAAAAATGGTATATGTCAGGAGGTGAAAACAGATCTCGCCGGCTTCAAATTACGTATCGTACTGAATCAAAGTAAAACCTCGCTGTATTAAAGGGCGATTGTTTTCAGGTTTTTGACTTCCGTATGGTTCCTCACCTCTTCGGTAACGGTTTTGACCAAAACATCACCCTCCTTGATGTCTCCGAAAATCTCAGTTTTGCCATCTGCACTGGCGCCCTCATGTACATTTACCCAGTTGGTTTTATTGTCTTCAACCCGGATCACAAACGTACCCAATGTGGAATGAAGAATGGCAGATTTGGGAACTGCATAAGAATCTGCTCCGCGGCTCAACGGAATTGAAACCTCTGCGATCATGCCAGGCAGCAATTTCTTGTTTTTGTTCAGAACATCCATTTCTACGCGTTGTGATCTCAAACGAGTATCCAAAGCTCCGGACATACGAGCCACTTTCGCGGGAAAATTCTGGTCAGGAACAGCTTTTACCCTGAAGCTCACTTCAGTCTGGCTATTCAGATAGCTGTTATATGCCTCAGGCACACTTACTATAAGCCTAAGTTTTCTTTGGTCTGCCAGCGTAAATAAGGGGAACTCTGAACCCTTTCCCGACGGACCTACATAAGCACCAGCACTTACATTTCTGGTCGTAATTATACCGGTGAATGGGGCACGTATCTCCAGGTAATTTCGAGTGTCACTGATTTCTTTTGTCACTGATTTGGCGGCATCCAACTGGGCAAGATCTGAATTCTGCTTGGCCAGAGCCATATCCAGTTCATTTTGAGATACAGTTCCAGGCGTTTTGCTCGTTTCCAGAAGCCGGTCGTAACTTGCCTTACTTGCCATGTGAATGGCTTCCTGAGATTTCAACCTCGACATACTGCTTGCATATTGGGAAGATAGTTCCGGCGCTTCCATGGTGGCGAGAAGTTGCCCTTCCTTAACCTCAGATCCCACATCCACGTATAGTTTTCTGACAAAACTGCTCACTTTTGCATACAAATCTACTTGTTGAAAGGCAATCAGTTCGCCCGGAACCTGAAGGGAGCTGGAAAGTGCGCCTTTTTGCAAAACAAATCCCTCAGTTACCGCCTCAGCGACAACTTCCTTCTTCTCTTTAACGTCTTCTTCTTTCGCAGCG
>DASYHR010000292.1:0-10580 GCA_035998385.1 Dyadobacter sp.
TTCTCAGAAGAAATATTTTGACAGGTTTAGTCAGCGTATTAATGGAGCCAATACACTTTCTATGATAAACTTGAAGAAGGGGCCTTTTTATAAGTTGTCTGAACAGTCCTATGTGTTGATGGATAATACTACTCTTATCGCAAAAATGTACCATAATCTATTGAATGATATATGGTTTGATAAGCTTAAACCAGTAAAAATAGCCGAATTGAATGAGGTAAGCATTAGCAAAAGCGAACTGAATGATAAGCTCACAGCATACTACCAAGAATACAAAAGTGATTTCGGTAAAAAATTTTTCGAACCATACATAGCTAGAATATTTAAGAGGATGTTTGAAAAACTTAATAAATATTCCAAAATTTTTAGCTTAGATGAACTAATTATCAAAACCAAATCTGGGCATATTGAGATAACAGACCTTTATCTTAGATCTTCTAATAGGATTATACTGGGAGAAATAAAGTCAGGTATAATCTATGATAAAGAAAAAAACTCAGGCAATCTGATGGATCTTTATCGCCATAATAGACATCAATTTTTTGATAACTTTGGCATTAACCAATTGGTCGAATCTATTCGGACATTAAGGTCTAATATCCGGAAGGTTGATGTTTCATTTAATGATCGAAACAGGTATAATATTTATCCCTGTCTTATTGTGAATGATACTGCTCTGCAAACTCCACTAATGGCTAACGTTTTTAATCAACGCTTTGCGGAACTAATGCGAGGGGTTAGCGTTGAGAGGTTCAATGTTAAGCCACTTGCTGTAATCCACGTGAGTGATATGGAGCGGCTAGAAGACTTCATCTGTGATAGCCCTAGTGAGTTTTGGAATTTGTTAGATAAGAATTCTTCAGATCGTAAATTTATTCCTCCATTTTACACGACTTATGAGTTTTATGTCAGGGGCATATCTGAGCCTGCCTGGGTGCGTAACCTAATCAATGAGACTGCGGAAATTCTCGGAGTGAAATGAGAATTCATTAGGTGACCAGTGACTCAGTGACTATGTGTTGTTGAGATTTCGAAATTTTGAAATGAACTTCAACTCTTAGAAAACAACGCAAGGTGCACTCAGTAGCCTAGAATTAACCATGTCACCCGCTCAATTCGCTTTGCTCCCGTGTTGGTGGTGCTTGATATACTTTGCTCTATGCTGACAGAGACGTTAACCCAACCTACTACAGGGTGACTGGTTATTTAGATCTCTCAGGTCATTTTTCGACCGAAACGGTGTTGGTAGATAAATTAAATGAAAAAGCCTCATCCCGGCAGCTCACAACGATTGGAGAAAGGTTGCTGGTGAGGGCGAAGAATTTTGTTGGAAAGTACTGTTTCACACGGGCAAGTGCTTTGACATAACGAGTATTGAGGTACATAATAATTCTAACTGTCACCCAAAAACATCAATTGGTTAACTTATAGTGATAGGCTTATGTATTTATTATGAATATGACATGCAAACCTTGAGGAGATTCTGAAAAGTCGGTTCAATGCTGACTAGGCTGGATCATCCTTTTCTGGTATCCAATATTCTTCAAGAGTCCAATTAAACTCTTTAAAATGATTTCTAATTTTTTCTACGATCTGCCAATAGCCGTCCTTATTCAGTTTTGTCCACCGGCATAAATTAATTCCTTCTAAGCCACGAATAGTTGAAATATTGTCAAGAAGGATTTTGTCGATTGGGGGATGAATGAGTTTTAAATTTTCAATTGGGGTATTACCTCTCAATATTACATACGTTTTGAGATATATAGCAATGATTTTAGATGCTCTTCCATATGAAGCATCTTCTAATTTTTGATCTTTTAGTGATTTAATCAGCCTTAGTGCATATTCTTTATGTAACGGATCAAAATCCTGGACGATAGTTATCAAAAGCAAATCAGCAAATTGCTGGATCTGCGAGCCTGATATAGCAGCGCTTATTTTTGCAGTCTTTGCGTCTTTCCATCCACGTTGTACCGCACGTGCCGCAGTCCAAACAGCATAGTTATGTGTATGTTGATCAAGGTTATATGCCATAACAGTAATCACTTGAGGTCTAAGCTAATCAATAAAAACAATAAGTGTACTGCACTAAAGAAAAAAAGACTTAGCGGTAAATTCGCTAAGTCGTTGATTTTCAAGTGGGCCCACCTGGAATCGAACCAGGCACCTACTGATTATGAGTCATGTAAAAATGGCCTTTTTTGCTGGTTTTTAATTTTTCGTAGTTTTTTCAAAATATTGTTAATCAATTAGTTAAAAAAAATTTTGTGCAGTTTTTTATTTTGATTGTTTCGGTAGTTTTTTAAATTTGTATTGCAAGTTTATTGCAACCACTACCAAATGACAAGTAATCATGGGCACCGTAACGGTAAATTTATTTCTTGATAAACGCGCCTCAAAAGAGGGAGAAGGAGTTGTGAAATGGCTGGTTTCATTCGATGGTAAGCAGAGACTTTTTACAACAGGAATCAAAGTCAATACCGATGACTGGGCTTTCCTGAAGAAACACAGGTCAGGTATTCCCGGACAGGTTAAAAATGATTATCGGAAAAGATTATGGAGCATGCTTTACGGTGTCTTCTATGAAGAAGATCATACTGGTAAAGAAGTCGAAGGATATCTCAGTCGTGCCAAATCAATAATTAATAGATTGGGAGACGATTTTAGTTTCGAGCTCTTTTCTTACGAAATAGGCATGTTCGGGCATGAAGCTAAACCATCGCCAGTTAATAAAGATAAAAACAGCGTTATCGGAGCTTTGAAAACGAAAGCTGGGCAAATGACAGAGCAGGGCAGAATTGGAAACGCGGCCAGTTACCTCTCGGCAGCAGCTTCTCTACACCGCTTTGTGGAATCTTTCACAAGCCAGCAAAGGCATGAATTTCTAAGTTTTATTGCTCCCAAAGGCAGGGTTGTATCTGCGGAAGATCTAGTAATTAAATTTGAACATCTGACACCGGAGATGTTAAGTACGTACGAAAAGTGGATGCTTAGAAGCGGCAAGGCTCCGAAAAGCAAAAAGGGTAAGTCTTCACCTGCTTCGTTGACAACCGTAGGAATTTATGCCAGGCATATCCGGTCGGTATATAACGATGCAATTGAAGACGGTATCGTAAAGCGCGACTTATACCCATTTACAAAAAACAGGTATACCATACCCGCCGGAACTAACACGAAGAAGGCGTTGAGTAAGGATGAGGTTTTGAAAATCGTGTCATATCAATGTGCACCTGGGATGGAACAGAGGAGCCGGGATCTATGGGTGTTTTCTTATTTGTGTAGTGGTATGAATATGAACGATATATGTCGTTTAAAATGGGGGGATATTCAATCAGATAATTTAACTTTTGTCAGGCAAAAGACTGCGAGAACGAGGAAAGGCAATCAGGTCAAAACAAAGGTGACACTACTTCCAGAGTCAATAGAAATTATCAGGCGATGGGCAGGTACTGATGGCCAGCCCAAGAATTATGTGCTTCCATTTTTGGACCATGAAATGACCCCACAAAGAGAGAAAATTGTTATTGCACAGGTGATTAAGATCACCAACCAATATATGAATGGTATTGCAAAGCAACTTGAAATTAAATGTACTGTAAATACATACAGCGCAAGGCACTCCTTTGCAACTATCCTTCTGCATTCAGACGCGCCATTGGCACTTATTAGTCAATTGCTCGGGCATACGTCTATATCCACCACTGAAAGCTATTTAGGTAGCTTTGATGATGAAAAGGTAAAAAAGTACCTGAGTGCTCTGCTCTAGCTTTTATTTACTTGTAGTTACTTGTGCTATTGTTTATATTAACAGATCTGACACCAAATGTTAATGCATGGAGCACTTCAAGCAGTACCTGAGTTTTATACAAAACTTTAATTTTCGGATTAATGAAATGAGAGATAAAAGGGTGTATTCACGAAGTGGGCCGGTTTATGGGTGGGGTTATGACATCCGCCATCAAAATCCATACTTCTCCTTCCAGTTCTCTAGTAACCTCAGGATATTGAAAGATCTCGCGGTTGTTGACGTAATTGCGTCAGACAGCCAGAGAAGACTAGATTATCTGAATCAGATTAATAAAATTTTACTAAGATTTGATCAATTTTGGGAAAATTATCATAATCATTATCCCAAAGTTTCGGAAACCTTTGATGATGGCTACCTATTAACTATCAAATTTGGTAAACTGTTCTATGCTAACATCTTAGAGCCAAATAAGACAGATGTTATTGTATCCTGGGAGTTTGTCGAAGATCTTTGCGATTCTGTTAGGGAAAGAGAGGAGAGCCTTGCAGCGTTCGTGAAAGAGATTTCATCATTACGACCGGTGGGGACTATTGAATCGGAAAGTGTAAAGAGTGAGGATAATACGGAAATGATCAATGATCTGATTAAGATAAAAAAGGGTCCTGTTTTTGTCGAAAGTGTAGCGGATGAGTTCTTTAAGATTTTGAAAGAGTATTTTTCCATAGAGCAGCAACCGGAATTACATTTACTTCTGAAGGATGGAAATTTGCCAAAAAATAGCCTTCTCTTTAATGGTAACGGGAATCAGCTAGCAGATGCATTCAAACAGCTCATTGAGGCGAATCGTATTGTGTCATGTAGTAAGGCTGAACTTGAAGCCTGGATCATCGATAATTTCCAGTATGTGTCGGGTTCTCGTATAAAACCGTTTACGTCCGGTTATCTTAACAGCATTATTTCATCAGATGTTAAAATTTGCAAGTCGCCAATACTTAAAATTTCAAAGGATACTATGAAGCTGAGTGCTGTATCGTGGAATAAAAGGGGTAAGAATCCATAGTCTCTTAAGAGGTTACTCTTTATCGTGAGAAGCGGCAGTTTGACTCAAATTGCCAGATACTGTTGATGGCCGATGTATCCGTTGAAAAGTTTACTATAGTATGTAATTTGCGATGATGGAAATTTTACCGACAAACTATACAGATTTATTAGCAGGGCTACGAGAATCCATTCGTAATTCTAGGTTGGAAGCTGCAGTATCAGTTAATGCTAAGTTACTCCAACTCTACTGGAATATTGGCTTTACAATTTTTAACGAGCAGCAGAAGCTCGGATGGGGGAGTAAGGTAATTGATCAGCTCTCAAAGGATTTGCGTATAGAATTTCCAGATATGGAGGGGTTGTCCGTCAGGAACTTGAAATACATGCGTAAATTCTCACTTGAATATACTGCATCGCAAATTGTGCAGCCTTCCGTTGCACAATTGTCCTGGTCACATCATGTCATACTAATGGATAAGGTGAAGGATCTTAATGAACGGACATTCTATATCCAGAAGGTGATTGAAAACGGCTGGTCTCGAGATATGCTTTCCATTCAAATCAAGTCAGAAAATTTTCAGCGAACGGGTAAGGCAATTTCAAATTTTGAGCGCCGTCTTCCAGAGGTTCATTCTGACTTGGCACAACAGATTACAAAAGATCCCTACATTTTCGACTTTCTTTCACTGCGTGATGAGCACCATGAGAAAGACCTTGAAGACGCGTTAACAACTCATATAACCAAGTTTTTGATTGAACTGGGTGCGGGTTTTGCATTCGTAGGTCGTCAATATCATATTGAGGTTGGTGATTCCGACTTCTACATAGACTTACTATTTTATCATTTGAAGTTGCGTTCATACGTTGTTATCGAGCTCAAGACAGGGAAATTTATTCCTGAGTATGCAGGTAAGCTCAACTTCTACTTGTCAGTAGTTGATGATGTCCTTAAAACAAGTGAGGATCAACCTTCAATCGGATTGTTAATTTGTCGTGATAAAGACAGGGTTATTGCGGAATATGCTTTGAAAGATATGAACAAGCCTATCGGTGTTTCTGAATATCGCATAACAGATTCGATACCTAGCGATTTGAAGGGTAAATTACCTACCATCGAGGAGTTGGAGAAGGAACTTAGGGGTGAATAGGCCCATGCTCCGTACAATTTTAATTATGCTGAATTTGTGCAACGATCGTTGCACAAATTCAGCATGGACAGATTTATGTGAGATAACACAATCGCGTTCATGTAAATCAATAGCAGTTGCGCGGGTATATGGATAAACGTCTAGACAATAATTGCCGCTTTAAACACCTATTAATTCTTTATTTAAATCCCAAGTTCTTTCCTACAGACTTACAAGTGATCAGATTTTCTTCCAATCCACACGTGCCCTACCTTTCTACTATACCTGGTTTCAGTAGCTCCATCAATAATAATTTCATCTTCGATAAAACCCATGTTTTTCAAGTCCCCTATTTCTTGTTCATCAAGATGGTCAAGGTGTTTGAACCAAAAATCTTCATCGTCATACCGGTTCCAGGTGAATTTGCAAAGGTCTGGCAAACTCTCCGTCCAAATCACTGGAAGTGACTTATTTTCTGCACTTTCTCTATAATAGTCGTCTTTAACTTCTCCGATGCAATTAACTTTTGCACAAACTACTTGGCTTCTGATTGTATTAGGATAATTTAGCCAAATTTGAAGATCAAAGGGAACTTGCTCCTTTTCAAAAATGACTTTCCAGGTATCATGAACTAGCACCAATTTTTGTAAGATTAGTCTAAAGTACCAGTTGGGCGGTACCCTTTCGCAGAGTAAATTCCATGGAGATATCCTTATTTTGAGATATGCTGATCCTTTATCCCGGAATCTATCAAGGTCAGGCCCTCTGTAGGTCTCAAACCACGAGTCAATTGCTCTAATCCGTCGCTTCCATCCTCTGATTTTTTTCTTATTGACTTCTGTCATGCCAACTTTTTTGATCTGAATATAGAAAATACTAATAAATATCGGTAGGTAAAAGTGGGGTAAAACTATTACCTGCTTGTAACCCACCAAAGTAACCGCCTAACATTGCGATGTAAACAAATAAACGCATTGTTATGGAACAGTATTCATTTGATCAACTGCCACGTGCAGTCTCCGAACTTCATCAGAAGCTTGACTCCCTTCAAGATCTTATTATGGAATCACGGCAAGCAGTGCCACAGGTTATTGAGCTGATGACCATTGCACAGGCCGCTGAATTTCTAAATCTGTCCGTGCAGACTTTGTATGGAAAGGTATGTCACAAGGAAATTCCTGTCAGTAAGAAAGGTAAGCGTCTTTATTTCTATAGGTCTGAATTGGAAGATTGGATACGCTCAGGCAAGAAAAAAACACTGGCCGAATTAAAGGAGGAATTCCCGGCAATTACAAGAACCAGTAGGGGGAAATTACGCTAAACATCAATTAGTCTATTTATGTCAGCTAACAATTACCCGTTGAACCTGCCAGGCAGTTATATACGGGTGCAGACCGGCTACTACAAAAAGTGTATGCAGCCGACTGTCAATAAAGAGTTCACAGAGCTGTGGATTCCGTGGTCAGCCGAAATGCTCAGACAAGATCTTTTGCCGAGCCAGATCAGGAAGATTAAAAAGTTTGATGGCTTTTGTTGCGTTCCTGACCATCTGGATTACAAAGAGATCGTTGGTAACTTTTATAATGTTTACCACCGGCTTGAAGCCAAGCCTGAGCCCGGAGAGCCGGTGGCCACTCTAGAATTTATCAAACACATATTTGGTGAGCAGTATGAGATAGGGTTGGACTATCTGAGCCTGCTCTACCAAAGGCCTACACAAAAGCTTCCCGTTTTGTGTCTGGTATCCAAAGAGCGTAAGACAGGTAAGACTACCTTTCTTAATTTTTTGAAATTGGTATTTGGTAAAAATATGACCTTCAATGGCAATAGTGATTTTCGGTCTCAGTTCAATTCAGACTGGATGAATACCTTAATCATCGCCGTAGACGAGGTGTTGCTGGATAGGAGGGAGGATTCTGAAAAGATCAAGAATCTGAGTACTGCCAGAAATTCAAAGGTGGAAGCCAAAGGAAAAGACAGGAGGGATGCCGAATTCTTCGGGAAATTTGTCTTGTGCTCGAATAACGAAGAGAGTTTCATAGTGATTGATCCAGGGGAAACACGTTATTGGATACGGAAAGTACCTGTACTCTCCTCTGAAAACATCCATCTTTTGGATTTGATGACCAAGGAGATTCCGTCATTTCTGTACTATCTGCTGTCCCGGAATCTGTCAGTTCCAGTTCCATTGACCAGGATGTGGTTTTCAGAAAGACAAATACGTACTGATGCGCTTATGCGGGTGATCCGTAATAACCGCAACCGATTGGAAATGGAGATACTTTTTATTCTGCGTGAAATCTTTGAGAACACGGGGATTGACAAGCTGGAATTCACCAATAAGGATGTACTGGAACTACTGAAACGAAATATGCCCAGGTTGACAAGACAACAGGTCTCCAACGTACTTCAGAATGATTGGGGACTGAAGCCCGCGGCTAATAGCCTGAATTATCAAACCTATTTATACAACAGTGCTAACGACCTGGTCAGCGTTCATGCAACCGGAAGGTATTACAGTATTACTATGCATTGGATCAGTCAAAAGTTTGATGAGAATAGCTAAATGGAAGTTAATGTATTTATAATCAGCACTTAAATCGCTCATCAAAGAATTTGAATCTATGATGAGCTATGATGAATACGATGAGAAAACTCATCATGGTAATAATGCTTGATGAGGCAATGATGAGTGGATAAATATACTATTAATCAATTAATTAAAAACTAATCTCATCATCTCATCACGGAAACTATCTATACCAGGTTGTAAGAATTAGTCTTTTGCTAATCAAAAAATAAAACCATGAATATCAAGCAATTAAATCAGATGCCGATTACGGAATATCTGGATAGTGTCGGTATTGCCGCCAGTTATAAAAAGGGTGAAAATTATTGGTATATATCTCCAATCCGAGAATCGGAGCGATCGCCATCCTTTAAAGTGAATACAACTCTGAACCGTTGGTATGATTACAGTCTGCAACAGGGTGGGAAGCTGTTTGATCTGGCACAGAGGCTAAATCCTGCATTGGATTTGAATACACTCGTCCGTACGCTCAGTGATGTTTTTTTGTTTGCACAGCAAAATCCTGTTGCTCACATTTTAGCTAAACCTATATACCATAGCGTTCACTCTGGTACTAGTACTTCGCCAGCAATCATTATTAATAATGTAAGGCCTCTTGGTGGAAATAGTGCGATTACTGAATATTTGGAGAATAGAGGGATTGACATTGAAATAGCAGCGCCATTCTGCGAAGAAGTCTACTATGAGATTGGAGACAGAAATTACTTTGCCATCGGTTTTGAGAACCAGTCTGGCGGCTATGAACTTCGAAGCCGGTTTTTCAAAGGATCATCTTCTCCCAAGGATATCACGCATTTCCAGAATGGCAACCAGTCCGTTTGTGTGTTGGAAGGATTTATGGATTTCCTTTCTCTTCTGACGCTCAGAAAGCAGAGCCCAATCCGCAGTGATTTTTTGATTTTAAACTCTGTCAGTTTTGTAGATCGTAGTATTGAAATGTTAAGGAACTACCGCGATGTGTTTCTGTATCTGGATCATGACAGCGCAGGTAGAAAAGCCCAGACTACTTACCAGGAAGCTGATCTGAATATTATTGATGCCTCCGGTTCTTACCATCAATTCAAGGATCTCAACGAGTATCTATTAGACAAGCAATCAACTCAGTTGGAGGAAAAGCAAAGCCGTCATCTGAAAAGATCGAGGGGGCTCAGCTTATAAGTGTCTTTAGAGAGCAAGTTTGTGTTTTCGCTTCGCAAAAACTCGTCCCGCTCCGCAGGACGCAACTTGCCTTTTTCTCCCGTTGGTCGCAAAAGGTTTGAAACAGATGATTGGAATGTGTGATAGACAAGACAGATATGAAAGACCAGAAATCTTATAATCCAAAAGGTGGCCGCCCGCCTAAAAAAGTAAAGCGCGATAGCCAGCTGATGGTAAGGTTGACGGAAACAGAACGTTTCCTGATAGCAGCCAAAGCGAGGGAGGCTGGTGTGAATCCCAGTGCCTGGTTTCGGCTGGCTGCAAAAAAAGCAAAGGTTGTTGCCAGATTGAAACCGGAAGATGCTAGTTTCCTGAGAATGCTGACAGGCATGGCAAATAATCTTAATCAACTGACGCATCTGGCCCATCGTGATGGATTTTTGTCCATACAGAAAAAGTGTCGGGAGTTGCTGTCTGAAATTGATGACGTACTTAGGAAACTGACAAGCGATGATCGGTAAGGTAACAATTGGTAGCAGCTTCGCTGGTGTGGTCAGGTATGTAGCACAAAAGCCGGAAGCCAGATTTATACATGCCGAAGGAATACGAACGGAAAATGTGCAGACTGCCATAGACGATTTTAACATGCAACGGAAACTGAACCCGGACCTTCGGCGCGCGGTTGGTCATGTCGCTCTAAGCTGGAGTAAAAACGATGCTGAGAAACTGACTAGTGAAATTATGATGCAGCGGGCGAAGGAATACATGCAGAAAATGAAGATCGGTGATACGCAATATCTGCTGATTGAGCATCGAGATAAAAACCATCCCCACGTGCACCTGATTTATAACAGAGTGGGCAACGAAGGCAAAACAATATCTGACAGGTTTCAAAGAGAGAGAAATCAAAGAATCTGCAAAGAGATGACTCTGAAAT
>DASYHR010000046.1:0-7855 GCA_035998385.1 Dyadobacter sp.
TCAAGAAGCTTGTCCAGCCATATACTACTTTCTCTATACAATCCTGTTCGTTGTATGCGGGCATTACAATGCTTAAAAGAAACGACATGCAGAAGTTTATTTGGTATGTTTGGGCGAAATTAATAAATTAAAAAATGGAAACCGATTCCGGCGGATCATAATTTAGTATGCGTACTTGTCTTTCAATGCGTTAATAGGTTTTTCGAAAAAGTGCCATGAAACAGATGCAACCAGCACTGTAAGCGCCGTAACCACGAGTACCTGAAACGACTGGTAATTTTCCAACTCAGGGAAATGACGATAAACTTTGTTAAACAGCCTTACAACCGGGTGATTCGGAATTGTGTAACTGTGGTAATGATTGAAAACAAAATTGTGATACAGATAAATTCCATAACTGATTCTGCCCAGATATACGACTGCTTTATTTTCCAGAAGTAAGGCCATTCCACCAGTGAAACCTACAGCGGCACTTCCAATGAGAAAGAATGAAAAGGCCGATGCGGATAGTCTGTCGAAAACAATTTTGATAACATTATACGGGTTCGCCGGCGTATATTTTTCGCCAAGTTTTACAGAAAAATAGTATACTAAAAACCATACCAACAGACTGGCTACAACCAGCCATTTCTGGCGGAAGAGATTGGTAAAAGCCTCTTTTTTGTTAAGCTGAAGCCAAGCCATAAATCCTCCGAATGCGAATGAATCTAGACAAGCGGGCATGGACACGTAGGAAACGATCCAGGATTTGCCGGTCATGAAGAAATAGAAACGGAGCAATACACTGAATAGTCCCATCAGACCAAGCACGGTCAGCAGGTTTTTACGCGGCACAAAGAAGATCAGAAACGGGAAAATAAGATATACCTGCTCTTCTACAGCCAGTGACCAGAGATGATCAACTGAACCCATCCAGGCTGCATTCACGGCCATGTAAATATTTGTTGCATACAATACAAGCCAAAACAAATGCTCGCGTACCGAAGGAACTCCTATCAAATACAAAACCAAAATGCACAGATAATATACAGGGAATATCCGTATCGTTCTGCGAATGAGGAACTTACGGATGTATCGTTTAAACCCGCCTGGTTCGGCCTTGTATTTGTCTCTGCTGAGCATCAGGATCCGGGTGATGAGGAAGCCGCTGAGTACGAAGAACATGGTAACGCCAAGTTCGCCCAGTGGTAAACGTGTATTTGTAAGATGTGCGATCAGAACCAGCGCAACAGCGATGAAGCGTATTCCGTCCAGTTGTATAATATGTCCTTTGGAGGTTACGTGCATGGTTACCAGTTTACTTTAATTTTATTTTCCGCCACTTCCGGAACATCAATCTTTACATTTTTATAGAGAATTCCTGCCTGTTGTCCATCCTGGCGCAGCAATGCAACGTCATAGATTCCTTTTTCTATTTCGGCAAAAGGAATAGAGGCACGGAAGCCCGGCGCAAAATAATACTGCTTCAGGAACAGTTGCTTGCGGCTTTTGTTACGATCCCGAACGGTCGGGAATATGTAATAGCGGTCTTTTGATCTTAACAAAATATAGATTCCGCTATCCTGCAGTCTCTGACTGGTGAATGAAGTATTTTCAACCTGTAAAGAAGTACTTTCTTTTTTGAAGCTGGTATCATCAAACAGTTTCACCATACCACGAGAACTTCCTGCATAATTTTGTCTGTCGGCAATAGAAATCAACGGTAACCAATTGTCATAAATCACCGGTGTTTTGGCTTTCACATTTGCCGCGAAAGAAGTATCAGCTTTTACGGTCAGAGACTTGTCGTTATAAGTTGAGTTGAATTGAGATGTAATCAGCATTTTCCTGTGATTGAAGGCATCCACAAGATGGTAATGGTAGCTGAAAATGTTAAAGACAATTGCAAAAAAGACAATGGCTGTGATGTAGGAGGATTGAAAACTTCCCCGGATCGGGATCACGACATACAGGTAGGCCACCAAAAGCAACAGAATTGAATAAATTTTGTACTTACTTGCGATCAGTCCCTCTATACCAAACCCGGCACGGCTGTACACGACGATCAGTGCAGTGCCCAATATAAACAGAATCGCGCCCAGGCAAAATAGGTCTGTAATGCGCTCATATTTAACTGAATACTTGTTGCGGACAATTCTGAAAAGGGTGGTGGAGGCGATAGAAACTGCCACCAGGAAAAGTACACATCCCACCAGCAGACATACCCGGAAGTTATCCAAAACCGGAACCGATTCAGCGAACGATCCCAGATACGCCATGTATCCTTTCACGATCTGTATAAGTCCGGCTTTGCTCTCCGGGTTTGCGGTATTACGTGCGTACGATTTGAAGAAACAAAAAATGGTAACAATACTCACCACCACATACAATGCCAGGCGTTTACGGTTGCCGGTCAGGAAGATCAGCAATGCTCCTATAGGGAATACAAAAAGTGCGTTCGGGCTGGTGAAAACGGCTATGAAAGCAAGCGGAAGCGAAAGTGCAAAAAGCACGTTCGATGGATTCACGCACAGGTATATCGTCCAGAGTACGAGGGTTACAACACCGAAGTTCTGGATTGACGCCATTCCCCAGTAGGTGTTTTCCCACAAAGCAAGCGTGAAGAGCAGAAAAGGAACCGGTACAAGCGCGAAAAGTGGCTTTTTGTTATTTTTAAGAATAACGTGCCAAAGTGGCAAAATACCCAGCAAAAGTATATTACCCACGAACATCAAATGCCTGTAATTCAGACTTCCAAACAAAGTAAAATCAGCCCAGGTTACAAGTCTGGTAAGTGCAATGCGGTGCTCGTTATGTTGTTTGATCAGTGCCTGGATCCGTTGATCCCACGTTGTGGCATGCACTATTGTGTCTACAAATCCTTTGAGTGGATGATCGTCCCACAAGGGAATGTTGATGGCATAATAATCCCAGGCCGTAAAATAAATGGCAACCGGGATCGCAATGATCAGGGTGAGTAAAATGCGTAAAACTCCCTTCGTCATGCCGGGATAAGCAATTGATTGATATGTTTTACAATGGAATCAGCATCCAGTTCCGATAGCTTCTGATGGTAAGATTGGCTGCCATAACGTCCTCCCGGGTACCCTTCCGCTTTCAGACTTTTGAATGAACGAGGGAATACTCCTTTTTCCAAAAGCTGCACAGAAAGTTGTTGAGCTAGTCCACCGGTACTGATATGTTCCTCCGCAACAAGTATATGAGGCGCATTGCGTACCAGATCCAAAAGTTCATTTTCAATATGTAAAGGAAAATGAAGCGCTGAAATTACATTTACTTTTTCTGCCATTTCAACCGATGTTGCCAGCGCTGCCATTACGTTATTGGCGATGGGGCCCAATGCAAACACAGTCGTTTCTGCCTGTGCACCTTTATGTAGCACCTTGAAAGAACCGGAGGAATAAGATCCCTCTGGTGTCATTTTACCAGTTCCCAGACGAAGGTATGCGGGACGGCCATCTTTCACAATTTGTTCCAGAACAGGACCCACTTCGTCCGCAAAACCAGGCACCCACACCTGCGCGTTCTGTTGACCGCTCAGGCAGGCAATATCTTCCAGCGTATGGTGGCTGCTGCCCATGATGCCATAGCCATAACCGCCACCATTACCCACAAGAAATACAGGTAGATTGTTGAAACATACGTCGTTACGGAATTGCTCCAGACAGCGGTACACGATGAACGGTGCAATGCTGTAGCAAAAAACTTTATATCCTTTATGGGCCAAACCTGCGGCAACACCGATCATATTTTGCTCGGCAACACCGGCGTTGATAAACCGGTTACCCATTTTCTCTTTCAGATTTTCAAGGGCGTTGTATCCAAGGTCACCAGTGATGAAAACGATGGATTCGTCTTCTGTCGCCAGCTTTTCTATTGCGGCTGAAAATTCTTTTCTCATTTTCTTAACTGCTTTACTAGTGTCCTGATTTCGTCGGCTGTTTTGTAGGAACGCGAACCTCGGCGAATCCGTGTACGGATGTACTTAGGCCGCTTTTTCGTTTCTTCAAATATTTTGGTGATGTATTCTCCCAGGAATGAAATTCCGAGTATTGTAAGACCGCCGAATAAGGTAACGAGCACAATCACCGTACTGATACCTCTTGGTGTGTCCGGGAAGAAAATGAATTTGGCCAGGATCTGCCAGATGATACCCAATACCGACAGCGCTGTAAGTCCGAACCCTGCATAACTCATCAGTTCCAACGGAGCGAAACTGAACGAGAAAATGGCTTTTTTCGCCCACCAGATATTCTTCGTCCAGTTGTTGGTCGATACACCAAACATGCGTTCCGGTCTCACATACGGTACACCCGTTTGTTTGAATCCAACCCACGCACGTAATCCTCTCAGGAACTGCTCCGTCTCCGGTAAGTCCACAAGTTCTTTCACCACCTTGCGGTCGATCATAGAGAAATCACCCGCGTCACGTGGGATCGGTATATAACTCAGACTTTGGAATACTTTGTAGAAAGTTTTGTAGAAGAAGTGAATATGTGGTTTCATTTCACGCTGCACGCGAACACCATATACCACGTCATTACCTTCCATCCATTTTTCATAGAACGAAGGAATAATTTCAGGCGGATCCTGCAAATCGCCATCCATCAAAACTACACAATCTCCGGTTGCGATCTCCATTCCGCTTAAAAATGCAGATTGTGATCCGAAGTTACGGGAATGGCTGATGCCTACCACATTAGGGTCTTTATCACAAATGGCATTGATCACCTCTTCCTGATTATCAGGCGAGCTGTCGTTGACAAATATAATTTCGTACCGAACCTTCAGTTGATTGAAGGTTTTGACGAGTCTTTCGTACATAAAAGGAATAGCCTGAGCATCCTTGTAACAAGCGATGATCGCTGTAATGATCGGGTTCAGCTTCGGATTTTCAAAAGCAGGAATAATGCTGTCTTCATAGCGATTTACTTCCTGCCATTCTCTTGTTTTAGCCAGACCGTCGTGCAACGAAGTCTTGGCTTTCCAGCCGAAATCGGCTTCGAAAGCAGACGGGTCACCAAACCAATCGGCAAGGTCCCACTTTCTGTTCGACATACTTCCCCACTGCGGCTCCTGTGCAATACCGAAAGTAGTTCGTGCAGCATCCACAAGATCACCAATGGTTGTTTTCTTACCCGTAGCAATGTTGTAGGAGCGGCCTGAGGTACTTGCGCTTACCTTATTTGCAGCATCAAGAAACGCCTCGACACAGTCTTCAACAAAAACAAAATCCCGGCTTATATCCGGCGATACCAATGACGGTAATTGCTGTTTTCTGGCACTTTCTATCAGCTTGGGAACAAGTCTGTCTGGTTCTTCCCAATAGCCGTAAATGGAATAAAGGCGAAGGTTAAGTGTCTTAAGTTCGTGTAAGCGGGCGTAGTATTCAAGCAAATACGCTGCTGAAACTTTGGAAACTGCGTAGTGGCTGTTGGGTTCTACGCGATCCGTTTCTTTGGGAGATGTACAGTTGAAGCCATATTCCGAACTGCTGCCTGCATGGATGTATACCATCTCACGGGTGCAGTTCTGCAACAGGTTTACCGTGCCGATTACGTTGGTTTCGTACGTAAGATTTACATTACTCTGCTTGCTGTAAGCTCCGTAAGCGGCAAGATTAAAAATCGTTTGTGGTTTATACTTTTCAAAAACTTCCTGTACGGAGTTATTAGAAAGTATATCACAATGTACAATATTTTCAAAAGGTACATTTAGCAATTTGAGACGCCACGCTTTGGTTGCGTCGTGCGTCAGTGCATAACAATCCTTTCTTATTTTAAAGATATCGTTGAAAAGGTTGGCACCTATGAAGCCACTGGCACCGAAAATTAATATAGGTCCTTTGAGTTTCTCTATTTTTTCCTTGTAGACCGGCAATTGATCAAGCATTCGTCAATTCATTAAGATAGCGTTCCTTTATTTCGAGAGTGGCCTGCTGGTATTGTTCAGGGTTCATAGGCAGATAATGCCATTCCAGCTTGTTTTCCATATAAGAAACACCCTTGCCTTTTACTGTTTGAGCAATGATAGCCTTCGGCAAACCGTTTTTGCGGGATTTTAATTCTTTGATTGCCTGGCTTATGGCTAAAATATTATGTCCATCCACTTCAACAGTTTCAAATCCGATGGCTTTCCATTTTTCGATAGAAGCCGTCTCGCCTAACACTTTATCCGTAAAATCGAATCCTTGCAAGCCATTTTTGTCAATAATCATGATCAGATTATCAAGTTGATTCTGAATGGCATAATGTGCTGCTTCCCAGGTAGTGCCCTCGTTGGTCTCTCCGTCTGAAAGCAAAGCAAATGAATAACTGCCGTCGCCACTGATTTTGCCGGCATGTGCAATGCCCGTAGCTATTGGCAAGCCGTGTCCCAGTGACCCGGTTGCAAACGGAATGCCGGTGTACTGGCGTGGAGCAGGGTGAGCAGGCAAGGTGGTGCCATCCTGATAAAATGTATCAAGCTCAGCATCAGATATTTCTCCAAGTGAATTGAGGCAGGCATATAAAGCCGCTGCCGCATGTCCTTTGGATAGAATAAAAGTATCTTCTTGTGATTTGTTGAGGAACAGCACTGCGATCATCAGATCTATGCAGCTCAGTGAACAGCCAATGTGTCCTGCGTTTGCCTTATTATAAAGCCCGAGAATTTTAAGGCGGAGGTCTCCGCTGATTTTTCCCGGATCATTCATTATTTCTTCTATGGTCATTGCCATTCGTGTATGTTGATGTACAGGCGCAGTAGCTGTTTTGTACTACTAATGTGAAACAAAGTAACAACTAAAGTTATACAATTGAGGCCGCAATATACGAAATCTTATCAGACGGTATCGGGAAACAGGCCATTAAGAAAACCCCTCGTTAATATTGTTTTCCTTTCAAATCGATGATTGTCAGGGTATCTTTCTGTGCTGCCCGACGTATGAAAATCTTGTCAGTCTGGGTTGTATCCATGGCCTGAATGTATGTAGCATCTTTGGGCAGGTACAAATTGGTGATCTGAGCCTCACGGATAGAGTACGAAAGGAAAGTTCTGTCCATCTCCGAAACCATAGGAAAAACGGGCGCGGGGTAAAAAATGGTATCTCCTTTCTGATAAACTTCTTTAATCTTTTGGGCAGCTTCGTAATAGGGATTTGGAGCGCGTGGAACAGTGAAGTATCCGTATTTGGCGGATTTATCATTATAGAATTCCTGAAGACGTAATCCCACGAAGTAGAGTTGTAATGCAAGAAAAACAAACAATACCAACTTGAATTCATTCTGAAGACGTGCAAAATGTTGTAGCAACAAGCTGATCACGATCATGACATATGGAAAGGAGAAACCCGAATACCGTTGGGTAAGTCCGAAAGTATGTCCGCCTCTGAAAGCCATAAAAACCAGGAATAGGGTAGGTACCAATCCCATGATGTACAACATCCATAATCTTTTCTTTTGCTCCTCGCTTGCCTGGCGGTGTACATCCGGAATAAAAGACAATGCAAAAAGGCTTACCGATAAAATAGCAAACTGCGCTTTGTGATTGGTGTAAAAAAGCGTGGTCAGGATAATGAGAATATAAGGCAGGCGGTGCCCCAGCCAGGACGGAACATTGATCTTATCCCGGAAACGGAACCACAAGATCAGAATCACACCTCCGATCACAGAAATCAGAACATTCCTTTTTCCCGTCGGCCCGTCCGTAAGTCCATTGGTGAAAATGATCAGATCTGAGAAAATAGGAAGTGCCTTATTAAACACATTGCCGATTGTTGCCGGAAGAATGATGCCATAAGGATTATTAAGCGGCATGGTTTCGGCTACACGTTTGTATAAATCTGCCTGATAACCAAGTGAATACAGTGTATATT
>DASYHR010000408.1:0-11156 GCA_035998385.1 Dyadobacter sp.
TTGATAACGCCAGTACCGATCAAACCCTTCCTATTCTGGAACATGCCAAAGAGAATCATCCGGAGTTGACATTAATCCGTAATGTCTTCAATAAGGGACTCTGTAAAGCATTTAATCAGGGGTTGGCTTTGGCCAAAGGAAAGTATGTGATTGATTTGTCGGGTGATGATGTTTTTTTTACCAACAGAATATCCAGCCAGGTAGCAGCCTTCGAATCATGTACTGAGGATTACGCCGTCGTTTTTTCCAATGCCAGCTATATTGATGTGAACGGAAAACACCTTCGGTACCATTTCCGGATTGATCACCAGCAGAAAGCAAAGGAGAAAGTACCCAGTGGTGATGTTTACAAGCGGGTACTGGAGAAATATTTCATATGCACGCCCACGATGATGATGCGGACCGAGGTCCTGAAAAAACTAGGTGGATATGATGAGTCCCTTACTTTCGAAGACTTCGATTTCTGGATACGTTCTGCTTCAACCTATAAATATTATTACCTTGACGAAATCCTGACTGCGAAGAGAGACGTTCCTGATTCTCTCAAATCACATATTCTGGATAAGGGGAGTGGAATTCTGGATAGCTGTTACACGGTATGTAACAAAGCTTATGATTTGAACAGGGATCAGGAGGAGTTTGACCTACTGGCCGAGCGAATCAGGAGTTTTATCAGGAAATGCCTTTACGCTCAGGAATTTGACCTGGCATTAAAATTTAGGAAATTGCTTAATTACATAGAAAATCCAGGATGGAAGACGGAATTAGTCGTCATTATGTGCAGACTACACATTCCGGTCAATTTTTTATATAGGTTTTACATCAACAATATCTACAAATTAATCACCTCAGGGAAGGATTTGGCTTTTGATATTGTTCATTAAAAAAGCTAATTTTCGATATGCCCGCAGAGTTAATTAAAATATATCCTGAAAATCCTGATGAACGACGCATTCGTCAGGTGGTTGAATGCCTCAAAGATGGTGGTCTTGTGATTTACCCTACCGATACTGTATACGGGCTCGGATGTGATATTTTCAACACACGTGCCGTTGAAAAGATAGCACGTATCAAAGGTATCAAACCTCAGAAAAATGATTTTTCATTTATCTGTTACGATCTCAGTCATATTTCAGACTACGCCAGAGTGGGCAATACGGCATTCAAAACCATGAAACGCGTTTTACCCGGACCCTACACTTTCATCCTGAACGCCAATAACAGTGTTCCGAAATTATTAAATACCAACAAAAAGACAGTTGGTATCCGTATTCCGGATCACTCCATTCCGCGGGCCATTGTAAAGATGCTCGGGAATCCTATTGTAACAACATCTATCAAGGATGATGACGAAATCATTGAATACTCCACTGATCCGGAACTGATATTTGAAAAGTTTCAGCATCAGGTAGATATGGTCATTGACGGAGGTTACGGTGGCAATATTGGTTCTACGATTGTTAAAGCGGATGGTGACGACTTTGAGATTATCCGTGAAGGACTTGGCGACACCTCTGTTTTTCTTTAAAGATTTGCATATAATTAAGTTGGGATTGAATATTAGCAGACAGACAAAATATTTGTTATTGTTTTTTTGATAATATCATTCCCGTTTCTCATATTTGATAGTGCCACAATTACCTGAAAATGAACTGCCTTCCCGGGAGGCGCGCATTGAATTGCAATATCTTCCCAGCCTGGATTATTTCGCTTGTATACTTCATTATGATCACGTTTGGATTGACGTAGAAGAGCGTTACATAAAACAGACCTTCAGAAACCGTTGTAAAGTTCTGACTGCGAATAAGGTTGATACATTGACTGTACCTGTAAGTATTGAAAATCACGGCCTGACCAGGGATGTCAGGATTGACTACAGCCAGGACTGGGTGCGACGCCACCTCGGATGTTTGCAGGCTGCATATGGAAAGTCGCCGTTTTATGAGCACTATGCGCCGGAATTTTTAGGTATATTTCGGAAGAAGTACGAGTTTCTGATTGATTTGAATTATGATTTATTGACAATTTGTCTTAGATTGGTAGGGATTAAAAATAGAGTTACGTACAATTTGTCAGGTACTGAAAATGGCGTAAATAACGTTTTGAATGAGATTTCTCAGATTAACAATAAAAAAACAGGGGCAGACCCCAAATATTATGTGCCGAATCCTTATTATCAGACGTTCGGGAATGATTTTGTGAGTAACCTTAGTATTGTTGACCTGATTTTTAATATGGGGCCAGAGGCAAAAAGTGTTTTGTTGAAATCCTTGAAGAGTCGATAAAGCTTAATGAACAAAGATCGTTCATGTAGCGTTTAGAATAGTAAACACTTTTATTGCTGCATAATGGAAGCAAAATTTTCGAATAGAGTGAAAGAAGTAATCTCTCTGAGCCGGGAAGAAGCGTTACGGCTGGGGCATGATTACATTGGTGCCGAACACTTATTATTAGGAATGATTCGTGAGGGCGATGGGGTAGCGATTGGGCTGCTAAAGAAGCTTGGGGTTTCGCTGGACGATGTCCGCCAGACTATCGAGCAGGCAACCAAAGGTGCTGCAACAAATAATGTAAAAAATCTCCAGAATATCCCTCTAACCAGACAATCGGAAAAGGTGCTTAAGATTACCTATCTGGAGGCAAAAATATTTAAAAGCCCGCTGATAGGAACTGAGCATTTGCTGTTGTCAATCCTGAGAGATGAAGATAATGTGGGCACTCAGATCCTGCATAAGTTTAACGTTAACTACGAAGTCATTAAAGAAATGCTGGAATATCAATCATCTGGTTCGAGACCTCACATGGGGCCGGAAACCGAAGACGGAGACGATGAAGCAAGAGGTGGCATGTTCGGTGGAGGCGGAAGTGGCCAGGCTCCGGGAAAAGAATCCAAAGGAGGAGAAAAATCAAGAACTCCTGTACTGGACAATTTTGGTCGTGATCTAACGAAAATGGCTGAAGTTGGAAAGCTGGATCCTATCGTGGGTCGTGAAAAGGAAATCGAACGCGTTGCTCAGATATTAAGTCGTCGTAAGAAAAATAACCCTATTCTGATCGGTGAGCCCGGGGTTGGTAAAACTGCCATCGCTGAAGGTCTTGCACTCAGAATCGTTCAGAAAAAAGTGTCACGTGTGCTCTTCGGAAAACGTGTGGTGACATTGGATCTGGCTTCTCTGGTAGCAGGTACGAAGTACCGCGGACAGTTTGAGGAAAGAATGAAAGCGGTTATGAATGAACTGGAAAAATCTCCGGATGTGATCCTTTTCATTGATGAGCTTCATACTATCGTAGGAGCAGGCGGAGCTTCAGGCTCTCTGGATGCGTCCAATATGTTCAAGCCGGCACTTTCACGTGGAGAAATCCAGTGTATAGGTGCTACTACTCTGGATGAATATCGCCAGTATATTGAGAAAGATGGTGCACTTGCCCGTCGTTTCCAAATGGTAATGGTGGACGCGACTTCTATCGAGGAGACCATTCAGATCCTTGAAAACATCAAGGACAAATACGAAGAACATCACCATGTCAATTACACACCTGAAGCGATCAGCACAGCTGTGAAATTGTCTGAGCGTTATATCACAGACAGATTCCTGCCGGATAAAGCCATCGACGTTCTTGATGAAGTTGGAGCTCGTGTACACATCAGTAACATTACTGTACCTGAAGGTATACTTGCTTTGGAAGAACAAATCGAGAATATCAAGCAGGAGAAAAACAGGGTTGTAAAAAGCCAGAAATACGAGGAAGCTGCGCAGCTAAGAGATCGTGAGAAAAAATTAATCGATCAGCTGGAGCGTGCCAAACAGGAGTGGGAGGAAGAAACCAAACAGAAACGCTATGTCGTTACAGACCAGAATGTAGCAGAGGTTGTAGCGATGATGACCGGTATACCTGTTACTAATGTGTCTATGGATGAAGGCAAGAAATTGCTGAACATGGCTGACGAGCTGAAAGGTAAAGTAATTGGTCAGAATCCGCCGATTGAGAAGCTCGTGAAGGCGATTCAGCGTACACGTGTCGGATTGAAAGATCCAAAGAAGCCCATCGGATCATTTATTTTCCTTGGACCGACTGGTGTAGGTAAGACTGAGCTTGCCAAGGTTTTATCAACTTACCTGTTCGATAAAGATGATTCACTAGTTCGTATCGATATGAGTGAGTACATGGAGAAATTCAGTGTATCTCGTTTAGTTGGTGCACCTCCGGGATATGTGGGTTATGAAGAAGGTGGACAGCTGACTGAAAAAATCAGAAGAAAACCTTATAGTGTAGTCTTGCTGGATGAGATCGAAAAAGCACACCCTGACGTATTCAATATCCTTCTCCAGGTTTTGGATGATGGTATTCTGACGGACGGACTAGGTCGCCGGGTTGATTTCAGAAACACGATCATTATCATGACTTCGAACATAGGAGCACGTGATTTGAAAGATTTCGGAGCTGGTATTGGTTTCTCTACCAAAGCCAAAGCTGAAAATTTGGATGATATTATGAAAGGAACAATCCAGAGTGCATTACGCAAAGCGTTTTCACCAGAGTTCCTGAACCGTTTGGATGATGTAATCGTATTTAATTCTCTGCAAAGAGAAGATTTACATCAGATCATTGATATTTCTCTGGGCAAATTATTTAGCCGCGTTAAAGGTTTGGGTTACGAAATCGAACTGACTGTCGCTGCAAAAGATTTCTTGTCTGATAAAGGATATGATCCGCAATATGGTGCACGTCCTTTGAACCGGGCAATTCAAAAATATCTTGAAGATCCCGTTGCAGAAGAGATTTTGAAAGGTGATTTAAGAGAGGGAGATGTTTTGGTTGCTAACCACGAAGAAAATACAGAGGAGTTGACAATCAAAGTGAGGAAAAAGGAAGAAGAGTTAGCTAATTAACTTTTCCGACAAATATAATTGAAGAACAGGGTAGATCGACAGGTCTGCCCTGTTTTTTTGTAAGTGATTGATGGCTTCGTGTGTGACTTTAAGAATGACTTACGTCCTATTCAGGATTTTATTCAAAACTTAATAAACACACAAGCTTCTATGACATCTGTTAATATTATTGAATTAGCCAAGAGCTATCTGAGTCCTGCAATTATAGCCAAACTTGCAGATCTGTTAAACGAAAAACCATCTGCTGTAGAAAGTGGTCTGAATGCTGTACTACCATCCGTATTGGGAGCGATTATGCAGAAGGCTTCGACCACGCATGGTGCAGGTGAGGTGCTGGATCTGGTAAAAGGTTACGAAGAAAATAACTTGCTTAGCAAATTACCACAGACGCTGAACAATACTGATCAGTTTCAGCAGATCGTATCTTCAGGTAAACAACTTTTGCCGGGACTTCTCGGCTCGATTCTTCCACAATTATCTGATAAAATATCGGAAAATACAGGTGTGAAACAATCCTCTTCGAACTCTTTGGTGGGATTTGCCACTCCTTTAATTTTGAGCGTATTGGGTAGCAATATGAAGTCTTCCGGATTTGGCCTATCCGGCTTAACATCACTTTTGATGGGTCAGAGAAATGCTGTTCTGGCTGCATTACCTTCCGGCTTTGGCAGTTTGCTTAACTTTAAAGATCTGGGAGATTTCAAAGGATCTACAGAAACACATCAGTACCACGAAGGAAAGAAGAAATCGTCCTGGCCAATCTGGCTGATTGTGCTTCTCGCTCTGATTGGTCTGATATGGATTTTGAAAACCTGCAAAAAAGAAGAAACTACCGTAGAAGGTAGTACTGGTGCAGCTTTGAATTCAGCGAAGGTGGCAGTTACGGATCTTGTGGACTCCACTGCAGGGAAGATTAAAGATGGTATGGAGGTATTAGGAAGCTTTTTCAAACGTAAACTGCCGAATGGCATTGAGTTGAACATTCCCGAGTTTGGTATCGAAAATAAACTCGTCACTTTTATTGAAGACAAAAAGGTGCTGGCAGACAAGGTTACTTGGTTCAATTTTGACAGAATTACCTTTGAGACAGGAAGTAACAAGTTGAGCGCCGAGTCGTTGGAACAAACCAAAAACATTGCTGAAATCCTTAAAGCATTTCCGGATGTATCTCTGAAGATTGGCGGATATACCGACAACACAGGTTCTGCGGAAATCAACAAGAAATTATCTCAGGAAAGAGCAGATGCAGTGAAGGCTGCAATCGTAGCAGACGGCGTGGTAGCAGAGCGATTGGATGCTGAAGGATATGGCCCTGAACACCCTGTAGCGAGTAACGACACGGAAGAGGGACGAGCTCAAAACCGTAGAATTGCAGTACGGGTAATAAAAAAGTAAAGTCCGCATATTTTGTTAGCCATGAAGACCCGGTTTACGCCGGGTCTTTTTTTTGTTCTTATTGTATAAAAAATATATTTTCATATCGCTTATGTCCGAATCTATGGAGGATTTATCCTAAATTTAGAGCTACATCATACTGGACATTGGTAAAATGCAAACAAATTTCGGAATAGGTTACATCTTAGCCCTTATTTGCCTGCTTTTGGCAACACGTCATCCTGCCATGTCACAAAAGCTAGCTGCGGGACCCCAGGTTCTCACTTTCTTTTCAGGAGCCGACGATACTGAGCAGCCTTATGGGCTTTACCTTCCCCAAAACTATGATGCTACAAAAAAGTACCCTCTGGTAATGATGTTGCACGGGGCCGGATCTAATCACCGTCTCGCATTACGCCGTGTTTTTGGGAAAAGTAATGCTGAACGCGAAACGGATGTTGAAGCAAGCAGGTATTTCCCTACCTGGGATGATGTTGATTACATTGTTGCATCTCCTCTTGCCAGAGGAACAGCAGGTTATCAGGGTATTCCTGAACAAGATGTTTACGATGTATTGGACGATGTAAAACGGCGGTTTAGTGTTGATGAAAACCGTATTTATCTGACCGGTCTTTCCATGGGTGGGGGAGGAACGTTATGGATCGGTTTGACGAGGCCGGACATATGGGCTGCCATTGCGCCGGTTTGCCCTGCTCCTCCTGCAGGAACCAAAGACCTCGCTCCGAATGCTTTGAATTTCCCTGTACACTTCTTTCACGGAGATGCCGATCCTACGGTCCCGGTAGATGGAACGCGCAAGTGGGTGTCTGATTTGCAGGATATGGGTGTTGAGGTTTTTTACAAGGAGTTCGCAAATGTCAAACACGACAGCTGGGTAAATGCGTATGACAATCAGTTTATTTTTGAATGGTTTGGTCCGGCAGTACGCGATCCCTATCCTGCAAAAGTTCGCTTTGTAAGCAAACAATATAAGTACAATAAGGCATTCTGGGTAACTTTTGATAAGATAGAGCAGGGTAGTCTCGCCGATATTGATGCGCAGTTGGGTAAAGAAAATTCCCTTATTTTTAAGAGCAAAAATCTGCTGGCTGTGACATTCAACCTGAATGACCACCCCCGTTTCAAAGCCGGTACCAATTTTAAGATAGATGCTGATGGGGTAATATTAAATGCAAAGCCAGATAGCACGATCTCATTAGAAAAGATTGATAACAAATGGAGTCTGAAAGGATCACCTGCAAATAAAAGTACTCAGCTTGACAAAAGAAAAGGTGCGGAGGGACCTATTTTTGATGCTTTTTCGTCCCGACATGTTTACGTGTACGGGACCAAAGATTCGCCTTCCGCGGATGAACTTGCAAAACGTATTGCTATAGCGACGAGAGCAGCAGATTGGGCACAGTACCGGGGACCATTTCTGGGGCGGATGGTATTTTTTCCAAGAGTCATTTCTGACAAAGAGCTGCGGAAATCGGATACTGAAAGTTCAAATCTGATACTATTCGGAACGAAAGAAACAAACGCTGTCGTGTCTCAATACGCCTCCAGTCTTCCTGTCCATTTGAAAGAGTCAGCAAAGGATTTCGGGTTGCTATACGTATTTCCTGTTAACGGACGTTATGTAGCGGTCAATTCCGGATTGCCCTGGTGGGAAGGAGCCGAAGACAAAGGGCTGCCCTTCGTTCCCGTGGCGCACAGAAAATTGAACAACTATAAAGATTTGGTTTTGTATAAGAGCAAAAGTGATAACATCATCGCCGAGGGCTATTTCTCGGATTCATGGAAAGTTACAGGTGCACTGCGGGAAAATATGAATAGTTCCGGGGCAGTCACGATCAATGAATAAGCACAGCTATTAATTACTTTTATTTTATATACAATGAACATGGACGAAAAGATTTCCCGGAAATCGTTTATTAAATCCAGCGCATTTGCCTTGGTAACTCCAATGTTATCTCGATTCGATTTCGAGGTTCAGAAGTCTTCTAATGTAGGATTACAGCTGTACACGCTACGCGATGCTATTAGCAAAGACCTTGAAGGCACGTTGCAAAAAGTGGCGGCAATCGGATACAAGGAGGTTGAATTATTTGGATATCGTGAGGGGAAATTTTTTGGTAAAACTCCAAAAGAGCTTAAGGCTTTATTGGCGAAATATAAACTGAATCCGGTAAGCGGGCATTACGGTGCTGGTGTGCAGAATTCGGATTACCAGGGAAGCCTGTCTAATGGCTGGGAAAAGGCTGTGGACGACGCCGCTGAATTGGGTCATAAATATGTGGTTTGTGCCTACCTGACTCCAGGGGAAAGAAAATCAATTGAAGATTATAAAAAATACGTGGACCTGTTCAATAAAGCTGGGGAGGTGGCAAAAAAGGCTGGTTTACAGTTTGCATACCACAACCATGACTTCGAATTCCAGAAACTGGATGGTGAATTGCCGTACGACTATATTGCCGGAAAAACAGATCCTGGATTAGTGAAGCTGGAGCTGGATTTGTACTGGGTTGCGAAGGCTGGCTTGGATCCGGTAGATCTTTTCAAACAGTATCCGGGCCGTTTCCCTATGTGGCACGTAAAGGATATGGATAAAGGCGATCAGTCCTTTGCTGAAGTAGGAACTGGTTCTATCGATTTTAAAAGAATATTTGCTCAGCGAAAACTGGCAGGACTTACCAACTTCTTTGTAGAGCAGGATGTTTCCAAACGCCCGGTATTCGAGGCGATCGCAACCAGCTACAAAAATGTGAAAGCACTTAAAGTATAGTCTTATTGACATACAAAAAAGAAGACCCGGCCGCATAGCAGCCGGGTCTTTCCACATTATGCAGATAAAAAAAATTAATCGGCAAGTTGAAGTTTCAGCCCATTAAGCTTACTTTTCACTGATGCATCTATTTGACGGTCGTTTACACGAAGTACATAACCACCAATAAGTGTTTCATCTATTTTCTCTTCCAGCTCGATTGTTTTGCCAGTTGCAGAAGCAACAATTTTATTAAACTGAGAACGAAGTTCGTCAGTAAGAGGCACAGGTGTTACCACCGTGGCCTTTTGAATTCCTTTTGATTCGTTGTATGCTACAATAAATTCCTCCGCAATTGAATCCATGATGGATTCGCGATTTTTACGGGTAATGATATTAAATATAGCAAAAGAAACAGGATTAACACGGCTTTCGAAAAGTGACTTGAGTATGCCAAGTTTTTTCTCATGGCGTACCACAGGGCTTTTCAAAGCAAGCATCAATCCGCGATTTTTGTCAGCCGTATCTTTGAACAGTTTCATGTCCTCATACACAGGTTCCAAAACATTTTTCTCCTTTGCAAGTTCAATCAGCGATTTTGCGTATCTGGCTGCAACTATACTAACAGACATAGTAATTGAATTTTATTGAATATGAGGATCTGATATCCTCAATGAGAAAAATTAGTTCAGGCGGGCAGAAGCTGCAAGTTCAGATATCAATGACTGCTGTGCTTCCTTATCTTTCAATTCACGCTGAAGAACTTTCTCAGCAATGTCAAGTGAAAGAGTAGCAACTTCCTTACGGATTTTTGAAACCGCAACTTGTTGCTCCTGACGGATTGTTTCACGTGCACTTTCTATAATTTTCTGAGCTTCAACAGAAGCCACATCTTTTGATTCCTGAATAGTACGGTCAGCTGCAGCTTTTGCATCGCGAAGGATACGGTCTCTTACTGCATTCGCTTCAGTGATCAATTTTTCGTTGTCAGACTTCAACTGAACCATTTCAGCCTTCGTTCTTTCAGCAAGATCAAGAGCACCCTGAATTTCGTTCTCACGTTCTTTCAAACTATTCAGAATAGGCTTCCATGCAAATTTCGCCAGGATGAAAACAACCAGCAAAAATACCACCAGCATCCAGAAAATAAGGCCTGGGTTAGGAGTAAGCAATGACATAGTATTAAATGAGTTTTAGTGGTAAAATGTAAGGCAAATGCTGCCAGTATAATTATTGACCTCTTTTGTTATTAAAAGCCGTGGAAGCCTATTGCTCCCACGGAATTTTTTTGTGCCATTCTGCCGCCTAATACAAAACAGAAAGTGAAAACGAATAACCGCTTTCGCGCAAAGCCTTTGTTAAAGCTTGAAAGAAATAAGCAGACAGATTACCGCTGCGAACAACGCAACCGCTTCGATAAGAGCGGCGATGATAAGCATTGCAGTTTGGATAGCACCTGCAGCTTCTGGCTGACGAGCGATACCTTCAACAGCGCTTCCACCGATTTTACCGATACCAAGACCAGCACCGATAGCAGCAAGACCAGCACCGATAGCAGCACCGAAAACAGCTAGACCTGCACCACCTTGTTCTGCAGCCTGAAGTAAGATTTGAAGCAACATAATTGTTTTGTTTTAAAATATAGAATTAATAAAAAAGAGATACAAAATCAGTGTCCATGGTCAGCATGGCTGTGCTCCTGAATAGCACTTCCGATGTACATAGACGACAACAGGGTAAAAATGAAAGCCTGAATAAACGCAACCATGATCTCAATGAAGTTGAGGAACAGGGCGAAGATCGAGATTACCGGAGCAATCATAAAGCTTTGGAATATGAAAATCAGACCGAAAAGACTCAAAAGGATGATGTGACCAGCCGTGATGTTAGCAAACAAACGAACCATCAGAGAGAAAGGCTTCATAAACACACCAACAATCTCAACAGGGATCATGATCAGCAATAACGGGATTGGAACACCGTCAGGCTTTACAAGGTGTTTGTAGTAATGTCCGTTAGCTCTCAGGTGAACTACGATGAATGTCAGAATAGCAAGGGTCATCGTAACTGCTATATTACCTGTAAGGTTAGCTGATCCCGGCAACAGACCCATGATATTGTTG
>DASYHR010000495.1:0-3997 GCA_035998385.1 Dyadobacter sp.
TCACGGGTATTATGACATATATTTATTGCAACCTCGGAGTTACTCCATTGTGGATCATTCTGGTCTTGAACGTATTCCTTTTTGTAGGTATCACAGGGCGTATGATCTCAGCGTCGTCTCTGATGACGGCCGTACCGGAGGCTTCTGATCGTGGGGCATTCATGGGGATCAACTCTTCTGTGCAACAAATATCTGGTGGCGTTGCCTCACTTGTTGCGGGTCTTATTGTTCACGAAACTGCAACGGGATATATCGAAAACTACCCATCACTTGGAAATGTAGTTATCGTTGCGGTCGTGATTGCTATGATCCTTATGTACCAGCTACATCTATATGTAACGGCGAAACTGGCGAAAGAGGCTGAGGCTGTGAAAACGGACTGAGCCGTTTCCGCGTTGGCATTATGTAGGCAAAAAGGGCTTCTCATACGGGAGGCCTTTTTTGCTACGTCTCAGAAAATTCATGTAACCTGAACAAATTCTTTTTTTTAAAACACTGAAAATCAAATTATTAAAAAATAAATTAACTTTTATCTTTTAATATTTAGAATACTTTTTAAAAGTTTATTACATTTACACCAGTAATAAACTTTTACCGCTTTTTATTTAAATAGATAAGTCATAAAATTATTTTATGTTTATTTACATATCAATCTTTAAGTAAACATTTAACTTTTTATACTTATAATACTTTTTAAATGAAAATCATAAGTATTGTCAACAACAAAGGAGGAGTTGGAAAGACCACTTCTGCACAAAGTATCGCTGCCGGACTTAGCAAATTTGCCAATGCACGGGTGCTTGTCATTGACCTGGATGCACAGGCGAGCTTGACAAAGAGCTTCGGCATTACACATGCCGGATTAAAAAAAGACAGTGGCTCCTTTATTACTGGCGAATACGAATTTGACGAGATTGTCAAGAAAGTTGGAGACATAGATATTCTGCCGGGATCGGCTGAAATGATACATAGAGAAGACACGATCAAGTCTGCCCCTATCTTTCCTTTCAACCTGCGGATCGCACTGGAAAAAGTGAAGGACCGTTACGATTTCGTCATTATTGATTGCCCGCCGGCACTTTATGGAAATACGCGTTTGGCACTGGTATCGTGTCACCAATATTATGTTCCGCTTCAGGCCGAATTTTTGAGCTATGAAGGTTTGCGGAACTTCCTGGTTTACTCAGCTGAAATCAAAAAAATCAGTCCGAGCACGAACTTGGGTGGAGTATTCGCAACACGGTATAATCCAAAAATAAGAAAGAAGATCAGTCACGAATTGATCAGTGCAACGAGAGAACAATTGGGAGAATCATTTATGGATTCATTCATTCGTGATAACATCTCGCTTTCAGAAGCGCAGGCCAGTGGGAAGACTATTTTTGAATATGCGCCGAATAGTAACGGTGCAGAAGATTATTACAAACTCACCAAAGAAATTTTGGAAAGAATAAATAACTAATAGATATGGCTAAGGAAAGGAAATTTGATTTTGCGCCGCTTCCCCTTGTAGCAGATGTACAGGATGATATGGAAATGGAGATGCCATCACCGGTGGTAGATACTGCTCCTACCAAAGTTACATTTGACTGTGACTATATCCTGATGGAGAACATGAAGGATTTTGGTTATTGGGAAGGTCTTACTCAGAAGGACATCATTCTGGAATCACTGAAACTGTATTTTCAGAATAAAGAGATTCGTCCTCGCCCTGACAAAATCAGGAACAAGACCAAGGTGGGTCGCAAGCCAAAAAATGCAAATGACTGACCCTGCCAACCACTAGTCACACACTGAGCCAAAAATTCAGAACCCGTTCGAGAAGTAGAACTTTTGCAGAGCCATTTTCGAACGGGCATTTTTTGAAACTATAGAAGGTTAACCTCCATTTTGATGTCGGATCTTTTATAGACTGTATCCAAAGCAACCTCCTGAAAACCAAGTTTTTTGTAAATGTGAATTGCATTTTCGAGAATGCGGTTTGAATAAAGGATTACTTTGTTTGCACCCATCTTTTTTGCTTTCAATAGAGCACCTGCGCAAAGCTGGTTACCTATACCCTGCCCTCGTGAGGCGAGGTCAACTCCCATTTTGGTGAGCTCATAGACATTGGGCTCTACAAATTTTAAAGCCACGGCGCCAACAATACCTTTCTCCGATTTAGCGAAGAGGATAGCTCCCCCATGATCAAGAATTGCTTCTTTGGGATTTTCCAGAACGTACTGATCGATCGGTTCCATGGTAAAATAAGTTTCCAACCATGCTTTGTTGATTTTCTCAAAATGGATTGCGTACTGGGGTTGGTAATCAAGAATTTCGATATTCATATATTATAAGATGTTGTTTCGTGCGATGTTTGCGTGAGGGATAGTACCGGAAAGCCCGGAGCACGCTTTTTTGCGAGCGAGGACTTGCAGGGGATAGCCCGACCCCTTTTCGGGGGCACGCCCAAGTTGCCCTTCTATTTGGACTGACCCACAAAACGCCTGTGGTAATTGATTTGTCCCGAATGATAACCCAGGTGATGGAGCAGATGCATGAGGATCATTCTGACGCTTTGCTCAGGAAACAGGGACAGTGTGTGATGTGGATAGTCATTTTGCAAATCTGCTTCTGACATATCTTCCAGGGTGTCACGCACAATAGAAATCAAAAGCTGTAACTCGGATAAGAAAGCTTCTTTGGTAAATAACCTTTGGCCAAATTCAGCGTCACGATACCGAACATACGATTGGTTGCCCAGTGTTTGTCCAATGTAAGTTCTGAGATTACCGATCAGATGCTGAACGAGATTACCTCCCGAATTGATTGTACCTGGCAGAACGACCCACATATCGTTTTCGTTGTCGTAGGCTTTCACTTCGCTGATCAGCTTGTTCAGTTCCCGGCTGTAAAGGATGGAGAATTCCTGACTTGTCATGATTGTAGATTATTTACGTTGCAATTTGTACCCCGAGCTCACAAGATAGACGCCCGTCATTGTTACGACAAATGCCAGAACGGTGAACCACGTTATTTTTTCTCCTAAAATAAGAAATCCAAGCAAAATGGCGACAAGCGGATTGACGTAGGCGTAGATCGAAACGAGTCCGGCTGGCAGCTGCGACATGGCGTATAAATAGGACGCAAAAGCAAGAATGGATCCGAAAAAGATGAGGTAAATTAGTGCGGCAACGGAAGTGGTATTCATGACAGGAAGTGCGCTCCAGTCTTCATTTAACGCGCTGAGCGTAAACAAACCTACGCCACCCGCCAACATTTGCACGCCGGCATTGAAAAAACAATCAGATTTTGCGCGGTACTTCCTGGTATATAATCCACCGAAACACCAGGAGACAACTGAAACGAGCACTACTAAAATGCCAGTCAGCGTTTCGGGTTTGTTGACCAGATCAAGATTGTCTCCAAAAATTAGCATAACGCCACTGAGGCCGAAAAGTATACCTGCCAGGATTTGCCAGTTGATTTTTTCATCTTTTTGTGCGACCAGATTCATCATGATGGTCAGAACCGGAATGAGTGAACAGAGCAAGGCCGCCAGCCCGCTGGGGATGAATTGAACCGACCACCCGACAATACCGGTTCCGAAAGTGATCATACAAAGTCCCGGGATAATTTGTAAACGGGCATCGGCCCAGGTCCAGGATTTACCTGCTCCGCGAAGGAACAGAAAACTCAGCAGGATTGTACCCGCGAGCACATTACGAATGCCCATAAAAATAAGCGCCGGAAATCCTGCCACACCGATGCGAGCTGCCAGATAGGTTGTACCCCAGAAAAAACAGACCAAACCCAGTGCGATGTACCCTTTTGTTGTATTGCTCATTTTGAATGCATTTAATTATGCAGCAAAACTATTAGCTTTGGAAAAAACAAAACAGATTCAGTTTTTGATATTTTGAGCATAACAGATTACGATTGGTATGGAGAAGAGTAATTTTGCGGAAGATTTTTTGTACAATCAGATCGCTGAGCGGTTTGCGGGGCAGATTGAGAC
>DASYHR010000603.1:0-1664 GCA_035998385.1 Dyadobacter sp.
CTTGTTTTGTCAAGTAGCGGTTTGCTGAATAAGACGATCGGAGGACCGAGTGTAAAGCCTTATCAGCCACCTGGTCTTTGGGAAGGGGCTACTTCAGGAAGGGGTTTGCTTTCGGTTTATAATCAGGATCATGGAAGCAGCTTATACAGACGCGGCATGTATACGTTGATCAAACGAACCGTCCCTCCACCCACCATGGGTATTTTCGATGCCAGTAACCGGGATTTGTGTGAGGTCAAAAGAGCCAAAACGAATACACCTTTGCAGGCGCTGATGATGATGAACGATCCTACAGTGCTGGAGGCTTCCCGCGTATTGGCGTCAAATCTGCTTCAGGAAAAAACCAATGTCAATGAAAAAATTGAAAAGGCATTCAGGCTGATCGTATCAAGGAAGCCAGGTGCAAAGGAACTGGAAGTACTGACGGCTTATCATGAGAAGCAGCTCAAACAGCTGAATACACAAACAGCTGCTAAGGTAATTGCAGTTGGGGAATATCCTCTAACTAAAAATGTGGATGTGAAAGCGCTGGCAGCGCTGATGCGGGTTGTGTCAACGATATATAATCTGGAAGAGACCATTACAAAATCCTAGATAGCAAAGCCAGTCGCTGAAAGCTAACCGCTAAAATTTATGGAAAAGGAGATATTAGAACATGGTTTTAGTTTCAATCGCAGGAGATTCCTTTCCTCGATGAGTTTGGGTGTTGGCGGAGTTGCTCTTGGCTCTTTGCTGATGCCGGATCTGTTCAAAGGCGGTGCCGACGAGGAATCTCTGCCAACTGGTATTCCTCATTTTGCTCCCAAAGCGAAAAGGGTCATTTATCTTTTTCAAAACGGCGCACCTTCACAACAGGAGCTTTTTGATTACAAACCGAAACTACGGGATCTGTTTGGCCAGGAAATACCGCCATCGGTACGGGGCACACAGCGACTCACCGGTATGACAGCCAGTCAGGCTTCGTTTCCCTTGGTAGGCTCGTTTGTCAATTTCAAACAATATGGTGAATCACGAGCATGGGTAAGTGATTTGATGCCTTATACCGCCAAAATCGTCGATGACCTTTGTTTCGTTAAGTCAATGTATACCGAGGCGATCAACCATGATCCCGCGCTGACTTTTCTTCAAACAGGTGCACAGCAAGGAAACAGGCCAAGTATGGGTTCGTGGCTAAGTTATGGTCTGGGAAATGAGAATAAAAATCTTCCCAATTTTACTGTTTTGCTATCGCGGGGCGTGGGCAACGGGCAGGGGGTTTATTCCAAACTTTGGTCCAACGGATTTTTGGATTCAGTGCACCAGGGTGTGCAGTTCAGTAAGGGTGAAGATCCGGTATTATATCTGCGCGATCCGGACGGGATGGACCGGAAAGAACGTCGGGACATGCTCGATAATTTGTCTGTATTAAATGACCTGTCTTACCAGGAATTCGGCGATCCCGAGATTGTCGCGAAGGTAAAACAATATGAAATGGCTTACCGTATGCAAACGGCCGTTCCCGAAATCATGGATCTCTCGCGGGAGCCCGATGACATCATCAAACTCTACGGGCCTGATTGCCTGGTGCCGGGAACGTATGCAGCGAATTGCCTGCTCGCACGAAAGCTCTCAGAAAATGGGGTGCGTTTTGTGCAGCTGTATCATCAGGGCTGGGATCAGCATGG
>DASYHR010000604.1:0-3152 GCA_035998385.1 Dyadobacter sp.
TGTCGTGCCTGAAATACTTTCCTTCATACTTGATCACCTGCGCAGCGCGCTGAGATTTATGAACCGCATTTTCAAGAGAGTTCGCCATGCCTGTCATAGCCATTACGCGCCCTCCGTTAGTCACAACTTCGGTATTTCCATTAAAGGTAGTGCCTGCATGAAAAAGCTGAACATCTTCCACCTTTTCACTTCCGGTAATCACTTTACCTTTCTCATAATCGCCAGGATATCCGCCTGATACCAAAACAGTAGTAACAGCCACCTGAGGCGATATTTTTATATCAAAATCATTCAAGGTCCCTTTTGCAGTTGATGCCATCAACATCGCAAAGTCTGACTGGATACGTGGTAATACCACTTCAGTCTCAGGATCTCCCATACGAACATTGTATTCAATCACGTAAGGCTCACCTTTGATATTCATCAGACCGATGAAGATAAACCCGACGTACTTAATATTTTCACTTTTAAGGCCGTGCAAAGTTGGTTTCACTACCTTCTCTTCTACCTTACGAAGAAAGTTGGTATCCGCAAAACTTACGGGTGACACGGCACCCATTCCGCCTGTGTTAAGGCCGGTGTCATTTTCACCAATACGTTTGTAATCTTTGGCTTCAGGTAATATTTTGTAGTTTTCACCGTCTGTCAGGACAAATACAGAAAGCTCAATTCCTTTCAGGAACTGCTCTACAACTACCTTGCTTCCGGCTTCTCCAAACTTGCCGTCTACAAGCATTTCGTTAAATGCTTGTATTGCCTCAGCATGTTTCTCCGCAATGATCACCCCTTTTCCTGCAGCCAGTCCATCCGCTTTCAAAACGATTGGCAAAGGCAATGTTTCAAGATATTCGAGTCCGATTGCAAGAGTATCGGCTGTAAAAGTTTTTGAAGAAGCCGTTGGTATACCGTACTTCTGCATAAAATTTTTCGAGAAATCCTTACTTCCTTCCAGCTGAGCACCTGCTTTGTTTGGCCCGATCAGCTTTATTTTTGCAAGATCCGACCGTGACTCAAAGTAATCAACTATTCCATTAACGAGGGGTTCTTCGGGTCCAACGATAATCAGTTCGATGTCATGTTCCAGAGCCGCTTTTGCAACTGATTCAAAATCATTGTAAGAAACAGGCAAATTTTTCGCCACAAGCGCTGTGCCAGCATTTCCGGGAGCTACATACAAATTATCACAAAGGGTGCTTTGAGCAATTTTCCAGGCAAAAGCATGCTCTCTACCTCCTGAACCTAATATAAGTATATTCATAGTAAATTATAAATTTTGTCAAACCTTGAATACCGTTTGCCAGGTATTATTAATTTGCCAATTCAGATAAAAACTTAATTCTCACCAATCTTAATTCTTCTTCCGGAATTTCATCATCTGAGAATTCGTTGAGCGCAGCTGCAATATTATCAGTTTCTGCCGTCATAAAATAATCGTAGATATCCTGCTGACGTTCGCGATCAATCACCTGATTGATGTAATAATCGAGATTTAATTTGGTGCCTGAGTAACAAATGTGCTCTACCTCTTCGATGATTTCTGACAAGGCCAGATTTTTGACCTCGGCAATTTCATCCAGGCTCACTTTTCTATCAACCTGCTGAATGATGTAGATTTTTATTTTCGATTTATTAACGGTCGATTTGATGACCACATCTTTCGCCGTTTCTATCTCATTTTCTTCAACGTATCTGGTAATCAGATCGATAAACTGTCGACCAAATTTTTGAACCTTACCCATTCCCACCCCGTTGATCTGAGCCATTTCCTGCTGTGTAGTAGGGTAAGTAGTGGCCATTTCTTCCATGGACGGATCCTGGAAAATAACGAATGGAGGTAGGTTTTTCTCTTTAGCTACCTTTTTTCTAAGTGCTTTGAGCATGCCCAGCAAAGCTTCATCATAGGCATGTGCACTACCGGTACTCGTTTCTTTCTCGTCGTCTTCTGATTTTACCTCCTCCTCTTCAAAATTATGGTCTTTCTGGAGGGTAACAGGGTAGGGGTCATTCAGGTAAGCACGGCCCTTTTCGCTGATTTTTATGATGCCGTAATTCTCGACATCTTTTTCCAGATAATTCAGAATGACAAGCTGACGAATCGCAGAAATCCAGTACTCCTTAGATTCATGCATTTCGAGCCCTTTACCGTAAACATCCAGTTTGTTATGTTCGTAACTCCTTACGTACTGGTTGTCTGTGGCAGTGATCAGATCTGCAATATGCTCAGCATCAAACCTTTGTTCAGTCTGGCAAACCGCGTTCAGTATCAATACCACCTCATCCTGAGCCTTGGATTTTTCGGTTGGTTTCACGCAGTTATCGCAGAAGCCACAGTCCTTCTCAAAATATTCTCCAAAATAACTCAGCAACTGTCTGCGACGGCAAACTCCCAAAGTGGAATACGCAACCATTTCATTTAATAAATGGCGGGCATTATCACGTTCTGTTACAGTTTTGTCCTTATTGAATTTCTCCAGCTTCTGAATATCATCATAGCTGTAGAACATCAGGCAGTTTCCTTCCAGTCCGTCACGTCCGGCTCTACCGGTTTCCTGATAGTAGCCTTCCAAAGATTTTGGCACATCATAGTGAATCACAAACCGTACATCCGGCTTATCAATGCCCATTCCAAAAGCAATTGTCGCCACGATCACATCACATTCCTCATTCAGGAAAGCATCCTGATTCGCCATTCTTGTATTACTGTCGAGACCGGCGTGGTAAGGTAAAGCACGCACATCGTTCACTGAGAGCAACTCGGCCACTTCTTCTACCGTTTTGCGGCTCAGGCAATATACGATACCAGATTTGCCTTTATTGTTACGAACGTAGCGTATCAGTTGCTTTTTTGTGTCCTTTTTAGGACGAATTTCGTAGTAAAGATTTTTTCTATTGAAAGAGGATTTAAAGGTTTCTGCCTCCTCCATCTGGAGGTTTTTACGAATATCCTGCTGCACCTTTGGCGTAGCAGTGGCTGTGAGTGCAATGATAGGTAAATTGCCTATGTTCTCAATAATGCCATAAATTCTTCTGTATTCCGGACGAAAATCATGACCCCATTCAGAAATACAGTGCGCTTCATCAATGGCGACGAATGAGATCTTAACTCTCTTTAAAAAATCAAGATTGTCCTCTTTTGTCAGCGATTCAGGAGC
>DASYHR010000652.1:0-3073 GCA_035998385.1 Dyadobacter sp.
AGTTTACAGTTCCTGGTAATTCCAGACCTGTTTTATCTCTGGCAGCCAGCACCTCTTTCATATCCAGTTTATCCGGCGAATCCAACTCCACACCGTCATATCCAAGATCTTTCAGCAGTTTGAATTTGTCCATGACAGACAACTCTTCTTTCACCATTCCCCATTTCAGACTTTTCTTCACCATTGGACGAGCCGCAGGGTTGATGAGTGCTGAAGTGGAAGGCACAATATCCGCAGCATTGGCAATTACTGTCGAACCCACCATCGTAGCTCCGGCTGCCAACGCGCTGTTTCTAATAAAATCTCTTCTCTGCATACGCTTATGAGAATGAAGTAATACCCGGACGAGCCACTTCCACCACTGGCGGTTTCATATCAAAGCTGTAGGTATCTGGCCCCAGCTTTTCAGTTGAGTTCATAGCCTCATCCCAGGTTACACGCTTTCCTGTGTAAGCAGCCATTCTTCCCATGATCGCCAATAGTGTACTTTGCGCCATGTATTCTCCGTCGTTGATCAGCTTTCCGCTACGGATAGAAGCAAACAATTCGTTATGTTCCGTTTGGTACATATCGTTTTGAGCTCCGTCATATTTCCATGGATTCTGACCGTATATTTCGTGTACGTTTCTTGCACAGTTCGCCATTGCACGCCCTTTTGTTCCCAGTGTTTCTACCAGGTAACTCTTTTCGCAGTTGTCCTGCTGGCGGGAGTGATGGAAGCCTTTTGCTCCGTTTTCGTATTCGTACGTTACCGCAAAGTGGTCAAAGATATTTCCGTAAAGTGAATCTGTTCTTACCTGACGACCGCCGGTTCCCGTTGCTGATATTGGAAGTTTCCCTCCGAACGCCCACGACATCATATCGATACTGTGCACAGCCTGCTCTACAATATGATCACCAGCAAGCCATGTGTAGTAAGTCCAGTTACGCAAAACATATTCTGCATCCGTCCATCCCGACTGACGAGGGAACGACCACAATGAACCGGTATCATATGTGTTGTAAATTGCAGAAATATCCCCTACCGCACCGTCAAGAATTTTTCCAAAAATGGCACGTTTCGGCTCATGGTATCTCCAGCAGAAACCTGACATCAGCGATACGTTCTTTTGTTTTGCTAACTTAGCAGCATCCAAAACCTTGCGTACCCCGGGAGCATCTACAGCAACCGGCTTTTCACAAAACACGTGTTTTCCCGCGTTGATTGCGGCTGTCAAATGCTCAGGACGGAAATGAGGAGGCGTTGCAAGAATCACTACGTCAACACCTGAATCCAAAACTTTCCTGAACGCATCAAATCCTACAAATCTATGTCCTTCGTCTACCTTCACTTTATTTCCGTGCACCTTCGTCAGGTTGGTAAGTGAGGCATCCAGTTTATCCTTGAAAATATCCCCCATGGCATGAAGCACAACGTTGGAATCGGCTTTCAACGCCTGATTTGCAGCACCGGATCCACGACCACCGCATCCTATTAATCCTACTTTTAAAGTCTCATTGTTCACCCCGGCAAATGCGCGGTTTGGGTTCAATATCGTAATTGTAGGAAGAGCAGTACCTGCCAGCGCAACCCCGGCCATTTTCAAGACATCCCTGCGAGAAGTATTCATTATTTTAAGAATTTGGTGATTAGATTAAGGAACATTGCTTTTTGAGTACTGCCGTTTCATATGAATCACCGGCAATCTTCAACGCATTAAAGATAAATAAATCTATTGTGAATTTTAAAAAATAATGTTAAAAATTCGGTTGTGTGCTCGATAACACATCAGTATAATACACCTAAAGCCATTTTGCCAAAACATAGAAATGTGTCCGCCTCCAAACATGCGAATACTAAAAAACCGGAACGAGGCGTATTGCAGTTCCGGTTTCACTATTTCCATAAAGCTGTTTATTCCCACTGAACTTCTACTACCGAATTCTTCAGATCAATCGTAGTAAACTTTTCGCCGCTCTGGCGTTTCAGTGAAATTTTCCCGTGTTGCACCTTGCCGACCTGCTGAGAAAGAACATCCTTTTCGTTCTTTTTTCTGTAAATAGCCACCAATGAATCAGTACTGTTTACTTCTACCTCACACGTTTTTCCTTTGGCAACTACTTTCTTCGAATTATCGGGCAGATACGGAGCTTTAAGCAACGCCAAAGCACGCGAAGCCATGGGCACGCCATAACCCACAAAGTTGTTTCCATAAGGATATAAGTGCGCCGACTTTTCAATCACGTCTATCAATTCTTTGTTTGACAAACTCGGATTGGCCTGTAAAAGACAAGCAGCAAAGCCGGTAATTACCGGAGCCGATAAAGAGGTGCCGTAAAGAGAAAAGCAGGATACATTCGGTTTTACATACGAAAGAAACTCGGGGCCAATACTGCTGTAGCCAATACGGTTCCAAAGCTTGGCATTGGTAGCACCAATAGACAAAACTCCTTTGGCATCTGCAGGAGCAGATACAATCCCCCATCCTTTGTCATCTCCTTCATTTCCGGCAGACACAATAATCATCAAACCTTTTTTGTCTGAGGCGATCTGTGCAGCACGGGTGATGGCACTTGTTTTTCCATCCATTTGGGAAGGCGTATAGTTCTCTTTCGGGTCTGAAAAACCTTTGGCATAACCCAAAGAAGTATTGATCAGTCGCACACCAAGGCTGTCCATCCATTCCATAGCTGCGATCCAGTTATCTTCTTCTCCACGGTATTCACGTAAAGAGTAATCCGTACGTGCCAGATAAAATTTGGCATTGGTAGCCATTCCGTATTGCATTTCATCCTGATGATCCAAACCACTGATCGCAGCCATTACCTCTGTACCGTGCATATCAGAAAACGATTCAGCAGTACTGAAAAGAAGGTTTCCGGGACGACCAGGCTTTACATAGTCACGAATACCAAGAATGCGTTTGTTAGAAAAAATATGAGTCAGAGAACTCGATGAGTCAGCTCCGTAGAATCCGGCATCAATCACGCCAATCGTAACATTGCTGGCCGAAAGTCCCTCCTTAGCAAATGCATTGGCCTGCACTTGTGACATAACAGGAGCCATTTGCGCTTTTTCAACAGGTGCTTGTTT
>DASYHR010000657.1:0-2016 GCA_035998385.1 Dyadobacter sp.
GTAATGAATTACATCATTGTACTTAAATATTGGATTTTTGTGCGTCGTCATTTTAGCAGTTTCAAAACAACCTCCCTGATCAATACTTACATCAATCACTACAGAGCCGGGTTTCATCTGATCCACCATTTCTTTTGTCACTACCAACGGACTTAACCCGTTTTCAGCACGCATTGTACCGATCACCACATCAGCGCGGCTTATGGCTTCCCCCAGCGTATCAGAATCAATGATAGATGTGTACAAGCTTTGCCCGATTGCATACTTCAGCCTTTGTAATCTGTATATATGTTTGTCAAAAACTTTTACATCAGCACCCATGCTGATTGCGGCGCGCGTTGCGTATTCAGAAACCGTACCCGCTCCGAGGATTACAATCTTGGTAGGTGGCACACCTGTGATTCCACCTAAAATAATACCCCGGCCACCATTCGGTGTAGATAAATATTCCGCAGCGATAAGCAATACGGTGCTGCCGGCAATTTCTCCCATCGCCCGGATGATAGGCTTTCCACCTACTTTATCTTCAATCAGTTCGTAACCTATTCCGGTAATCTTCGCCTGATTTAATTTTTCAAAGTAACCTTTCTGAAGAGCCGGGAGATTCAGAACAGAAATCAGTGTCGTTCCCGGTTTGATGTATCCGAATTCTTCATCGACCAAAGGCTCAACCTTAAGTATCAGATTTGCCTTGTACACTTCTTCCGGACTATGCACAATACGCGCACCTGCTTCGCTATAATCATGATCGGATAAATTGGCACCGTCGCCGGCACCCTTTTCTACCCACACCTCATGACCATTCCGAACCAGAATGCTAACAGCATCAGGCGTAAGGGCGATCCGGTTTTCCTGTAAGGACACTTCCCGCGGCAACCCGATCAGCAGAGAATTCTGATCTTTACGAACCGCTAATAGTGATTCCTGAGGATAAAGCTCGGTCTGTTTTGCGAGCTCTTTAAATCCGTGTATCTGGGGTTGCGCCATTTTTAAATTCTGCTTTTCAATAATGTTTGTTGAATTTCTGGTAAAAGCATTTCAGACCTTACCAATTTCAGTCATGGTGAGTACCCTTTCTCCCTCTTCTTCTATGATGAGGTTGATCAGCATATACTGTTCCGGCCATAGAGAGGTGATCTGCGATGGCCACTCTACAAAACAGAAAGACCCTGAATCGAAATACTCTTCCAACCCAATGTCCCATGCTTCAGATTCATCCTTAATCCTGTAAAAATCAAAATGATAAACAATGTTTTTCTGCTCCCCAATATACTCGTTTACCAGCGAAAACGTAGGACTGTGTACGGATGATACAATTCCAAGCTGCTTACAAAGCGTACGAATCAGTGTCGTTTTGCCTGCACCCATTTGTCCCTCAAAAAGCCAGACCGGCACTTCCGCACCCAGCTCCAGCATCTTTTCAGCCACTGCTTCCAGCTCTTCCAGTTCTTTGAAACGAAGGACATTTGTAATTCCACTCATGTCACAAAAATACCAATTTTTAGCATCTGCACGCACAACCGGTGAAGTAGAATTACAAAGTCACTCGTATAAAGGCAGCAATCCCCAGCTTTGACAAGTATATTTGAACGTCTCAAATTGTCCCGACGCAAATACCCGATTGAGAAATTGAAAAGATACTTATTCATTTAGGTTAAGTTTGTATTCCCTGAAAACGTGCAGGGATATCGAAAGTCAATCCACCACAGAGAAGGAAAAGGCAAGGCGGGTTAAGCTTCAAAAAAATCGTCATATAAAATATAACAATCGTTGGTATCATGGTATCCGAATCTATTTCAAGGCGTAGCTTTCTTCTCAATACAGTCGCTGCTGGCAGTCTTCTTCCGTTTTTGCCTTTAGGTGTAGCAGGTAAGGAAAAATCTCCGAATATGAAATTCCCTAAAATTCACATTTTCTCTAAACACCTCCAGTTTCTGAATTATCAGGATATGGCGGATGTATCAAAGGAACTTGGATTTGATGGCATTGATCTCACCATCCGTCCGAAAGGACATG
>DASYHR010000675.1:0-1756 GCA_035998385.1 Dyadobacter sp.
AGCTGCCATGAAATCAACAGAATTGTTTACTGTATGCCCGATTAAGCAGGTTGATATGTGAATATCAATACCCTTACACTTTTGGTTTTCTGAAAATAACTTCCTCAATGCATATTGGTATTTCATTATCTGGCACAATGCCTCAAAAGAAACCTCTCCGCTTTTGAGTTCATATATTGTGATACAAACTTCTTTGAGCGTTTCGCTATCACCTTGGAAATTAATCCCTACCAGGTCAGGCCTGCCATATGAACCCAGCGACAACTGACGCAACACTTTTGAGTTGTCCCAACTAAGATGATCGTAAACTGACAGCCCGCTTTCTTGGATATCCTGGTAGCGTTGAAAATAGATAATATCTTCAAGCTCTATTTCTGTTAACTTGGTTTGAAAATACATTTACAGGAAATTTTAGCGAAATCTGTATTAAACTACCCCTAACCTATATACGCCACCTACTTCAACACCTTTTCCACCTGCGAAACCGACTTGACGATCTTACGTGGAATAGTCATTGTTTTCTCTCCTGACTTGTATCCGATGATTACGTCTCCGTCCCAAACCGCTATCTGTCCGTTGTATTTGATCTGGATGCAGCCGTGTTGAAAGTGACCTGTGTTCTCAGATTCAAGTATGCCGTAGAAGTTGAGCGATGGGGCTTTGTTTTGGTCATTACTGCCAATGGTTTCGACATTGACGAACTGACCTGGATTCACATGTGCTGTTAGCATTTTTATGAAACTTTAATAGTTGATATTGGTGTTATTTTCCCGGACAGTTCTGCATTTAAAACGTAGCTTTCCTGTCCGGGAATTTTGTCTTTCCTGGTACTGATCACTTTCCGGAATACTGCTGGGAAAGTAGCTAAAACAAAGTTAGAAAAATTATCAAAGTAAACGTGTTGTTTATTTGAATATTTTTTCTGAAATATTTTAGGCGCTGATTATCTCGTCGTTATCTTCCTCGCTGGTATAGGGAAACACATCCAGAATTTTGGTCAAAACGACCGCTTCAACTTCGTAGGGAATCAGGAAGTTTCTCATGCTCTCTTTGATGCGCTCCAATGCTTGTTCAATACCCGTTGCATTCACCAGCATGTGGTTGACCACTTTCTTCTCCTTGCCTGACTTTTCGTCGACTGAGAAGTAAATCACTTTTGTTTTGAACCACTGCTCACCTTCTTCGTAAGCGAACAGATCAGCGAGCTTCATCGGCACTATTCGCTTCACTTCGAAGTCTGTCGCACCAGTTACGATTTGTTTGTTGAGTCTTGCTTCTGCTTCAGTGTGACTGATCGCATCGACCAGGTACTGCTCCTGAATAACTTTCAAAGCTCCTGCTTCGTCCTCTTTTTGGTAGCCAATGCTACCGTGATACCAACTTGCCATGTGTTACTTTGGGTTAAATTGTTAAAATATAATGTCGTTCGCCGGTTTCCAGATTTCCAGAGTCACACTCAATTATTCCGCAAGATTCCAGCACATCAACCCACTCGTAAGGGATTTTCACTTCATATTTCGTGTACTTGGCGACAAAAGCAGTTTCTTTTTTCCTGTCGACAGTTATTTCCTGACCGGATTTTAGTCTGTCAATTATGGTTTGTCTCATGCTGCTTCTTGGAGGTTATCTTCAAATACAAATGACTCGATCCAAGCTCTGACAACATGCGGCACAACACTATTTCCTATGAATTTCTTCTGATCGGACTGGTTACCGGCAAGCTTGTATTCTGATGGAAACCCTTGTATTTTCAAAA
>DASYHR010000065.1:0-2922 GCA_035998385.1 Dyadobacter sp.
AATGGAACAGGTGTATCAGGTCTGAACGGTAATCCTTATCAGATCCAGATCGGTTTGCGGTATGCATTCTAAAATAAACAATCGTATTCGCTGATTGTTTGTCATAATCAGGTGTGGTGAATCGCACTGCACCTGGTTACATGCCCTTTTTAAATTTCAGATTCAAAATAAAAATGAAAAAATTACTTTCAGTCCTGGCGGTGGCATTTTCGCTGAATGCATTTGCGCAGGATTCACATGTGATCCTGATCAGCATTGATGGCCTGCGTCCAGAGTTCTATAAAGATCCTGCATGGTCGATGGTCAATTTGCGTCAGGGTATGGAAACAGGTGCATATTCAGATGGAGTTACTGGTGTTTTTCCTTCAGTTACCTATCCTTCGCATACGACTATCATCACGGGTGTAAAACCCATCAAACATGGTATTTACTACAATACACCTTCGGAGCCTCTGGAAGTTACGGGTAAATGGATGTGGGAATACAATACCATTAAAGTCCCGACCATTTTTAGCGTCGCAAAAGAAAAAGGGTTAAAAACAGCGTCTGTGTTCTGGCCGGTATCTGTTGGTAGTCCGGCAACTTACAATATTCCTGAATATTGGTATCTGCCCGAAACCAAAGGCGGGAAGCGCAACGTAATAAAGGCTCTTTCAGATCATGCTTCTCCAAAAGGATTATATGAGGAGATCGAACAAAATGCTACAGGTAAACTGGAAGAGATCGACTTTGAAAGTGATTATCTGAGCATGGATGACAACATGTCAAGAATAAGCGGATATTTAATCCGTAAGTACAAGCCTTCTTTCCTGGCAGTACACCTTGTCGCGGTAGATCATTTTGAACATGAAGAAGGTCGTGACGGAGATAAGGTACGTTCTTCGCTGGCCGGGGTGGATAGAGGTATCAAGGCGATCATTGAGGCAACCGAAAAGGCAGGGATTAAGGATAAGACGACCTTTATCATTACCGGCGACCATGGTTTCGTGGATATACACACGGCTATAGCTCCCAATATACTCCTGGCTCGGGCGGGTTTGTATGATCCTAACAACAAGGCAAACTGGAAGGCCTACTTCCATAGTGCCGGTGGTTCTGCATTTTTACAATTGAAAGATAAAAATGACACGAAAACGCTGGCCCAGGTGAAACAAATTTTAGACAGATTACCGGCAAGCCAGAAGGCTCTTTTTGAAGTGAAAGATCGTGCAGCATTGGATGCCGTTGGCTCTGATCCGAACGTACAGCTTGCACTTGCTCCAAGACAGGGCGTGACTGTAAGTGGCGCTTCTACCGGTGATTTTATAAGAGCAGCAAGTGGCGGAACCCACGGTTTCTTTCCCGACTTTAAAGAGATACAAACTGGCTTTGTTGCATTTGGAAAAGGAATTAAGCAGGGTGCTGTTGTTCCGGAGATGGGTCTGCAGGATATTGCTCCATTAATTGCCAGATTGTTAAAGCTTGATTTTCCTTCAGCGGAGGGAACATTGTATCCCGGGTTGCTGGTTAAGGAATAATTGATCAAAAATTACAGCGCGACTCCCTACTTTATCTACAATACGACAAAATCCCGGCGATGAAACCGGGATTTTGTCGTATTCAATACTTTTAAATTTTCTTCGCTCTCTGTTACAGTTAGTAACCTGGATTTTGAGAGATGTTTGGGTTGGAGACAAGCGCTGCCGATGGAATCGGATACAACACTCTGTATGCATCTTTCACAACCACACCTTCACCGGTAGTGAATTTCTCAAATCTAATCTCATTGGTCCTGGCTACGCCTTCCCAATACATTTCTCTAGCCTGCTCATCAAACATTTCATCACTTGTGAGCGTCGCCAATACAGAGGCTCCTCTGATACGCCTCATTTTGTTAACCTCTACCAAAGCTTCCGCGGTTTTACCTGACCTAAAAAGGGCCTCAGCTTTCATGGCAAAAGCCTGTCCAAATCTGAAGAATACAAATTTGTTTACGTAGGCAGGATGGTACTTAATGACGCGAATGCCTTTTTCAGTGGCAGCTCCTTCAAGTGGAACATCACGGGTAAAGACAAGTGATTTCTGTGAGCGTGCATCGATAATTGGCGCGCCTTTATCCGTGTATTGCTGACCTATAAGAAATCCGTAGCCAACGCCTGAATATACAGTGCCATCCTTTTTCGGTGCAATACCTTTCCTGATATCGCTGTCTTGAAACTTATCATAAAAGCTGGCCAGTGTCGCAAATCCGTTCCATCCGGCCGGGTTCATATTATAGTGCAAAGTACAGTTCCAAAGGTTTTGAGGAATTCCCTCTGTGCTTGCCCAAATAACTTCAGAACCTTCTTCCTTCGACCAGCTATTGAAATATTTAGCATCCAGACTGTATCCCTCTTTTTCAAGAAGATCCACATAACTGATCACCTTTGCCATATCAGCAGCTTCGAAAGTGTAAGGACCTTCCGGTTTTTGACTTTTGTAAACGGCTTTATTCAGGTACATTTTAGCAAGCAAAAAATAAGCTGCAGCTTTCGAAGCTTTTCCGTTCATAGGAGAAGGGGAAAGGCTAGTCAGTTGCGGTATTGCTTCTTCCAGATCTTTCACTACAAAGTCAAAAGCTTCCGAGCGTGTTAAAACCCGTGGCAGTTCACTGATACCCTGAGTTACCTCACGGAAAGGAACCTGACCGTAATAGTCTAATACCTGAAACATGTAGAACGCCCTGAGAAACTTAGCTTCCGCAGCTTGTGCCGGGGTAGGGCTGGAAGCTAATATTTCATTGGTTTTGTAAGAACGCTGGTTCAGAATGTTCCATGTGTCCAAAAGTTGCGGGTGCGTCGCATCCCATGCATGGGTGTCATAAGCGCGCCATACTCCGTTGTCTCCCCAGTCTGTGCCTCGGGTAGGAGGGATTAGTTCTGCTGTCGGGTGTTCGCTCATCGC
>DASYHR010000726.1:0-2632 GCA_035998385.1 Dyadobacter sp.
ACTCCTCATATTTCCGGAAGGAACCCGATCCGACGATGGTACAATCGGACGATTTCACAAAGGCGCCTTTTATTTAGCCGAACAACTCGGGATGGATATTCAGCCGTTGCTTATTCATGGAGCTCACGAGGTTTTACCTAAGGGAGATTTCCTGATCAGGCCGGGTGCACTGAATGTGCGGCTACTTCCAAGGATACATTACAACGATCCTCAGTGGGGTGATTCGCTGCGTGATAAAACCAAAAGTATCTCTTTATTTTTCAAGTCTGAATACAGCAAATATGCTGCTGAAATGGAGGATACGCATTATCTTCAGCACCGGATTTTCACAAACTACGTATTTAAAGGCCCGGTACTTGAGTGGTATTTCAAAGCCAAGTGGAGACTGGAAGAAAAGAACTTTGCGCACTATAATGCGCTGATCGAAGACCGGAAAAACATTCTGGACATTGGTTGCGGTTACGGTTATCTGTCGTTTTACCTGCATTACTGCAATCCTGACCGGGTCGTGAGAGGCGTGGATTATGATGAGGATAAAATAACAGTTGCCAAAAACAGTTACAACAAAACGAACCACCTTAGCTTTGTTTCAGCTGATGTGATGTACCTTGACCTCGGCCGGCAGGATGTGATTTTTTTAAATGATGTGCTCCATTATTTATCACAGGAAAAACAGTTTTCTTTGCTGTCCGATTGCGCGAATGCATTGTCTGAGAACGGGATCATTTTCATAAGAGACGGTATCACGGATCAGCAGGACAAACACAAAAACACTGAGCGTACAGAGGCGCTTTCTACAGGACTTTTTTCTTTTAATAAAAAAATGGAGGCATTTCATTTCTTTTCGTCACAGGATATCCGCGATTTTGCGGCCAGTCATGGATTGACTTTCGAGATGCAGCAACACTCAGGGACTACTTCCAATGTTCTTTTTATTCTGAGGAAAAGCAGAAGTCAGACTTCCAGCCAAACTATTCAACATACACTTTCATTATAAGAAGCGATGCCAGATCTTGCGGGGAAGGAATATGATTTCGTTATTGTCGGAAGTGGTTTGGGAGGACTTGCATGCGGATACATCCTTGCCTCCGAAGGGCATCGTGTTGTAATACTTGAAAAAAACCATCAGATCGGTGGAAACCTGCAAGTGTATAGCAGGGATAAAACCATTTTTGATACTGGTGTGCATTACGTAGGCAGTATGAACGAAGGCGAAAATCTGAACAAGTTTTTCAGATATTTTCAAATTTTCGATAAACTCAAACTACATAGACTTGATGAAGACCGATTTGATGTTGTTCGGTTTGACGACGGCCAGGAATACGATTACCCGCAGGGGTATGAAGCCTTTCAGAAAAAAATGATCGGCTATTTCCCTGAGGAGGAGACTGCTATACTTACCTATTGCTCAAAAATTAAAGAAGTTTGCAGTAAATTCCCGCTATATAACCTGAGGGTATCGGGCGAGAGCTACCAGACAGACCAGGATTTACTTCAGCTAAATGCCTACGAATACATCGCATCGCTTACCTCAAACCAACGGCTTCGTGATGTACTGGCCGGGTCCAATCAACTCTATGCAGGCGTAAAAGAAACAACGCCCTTTTTCGCACATGCCCTGATCATAAACAGCTATTTGTCCGGCGCGTACAAATTCACTGATGGCGGTTCCCAAATTGCAATTCTGATGAGCCGGAAAATCAGAGAAATGGGTGGAGAAATATACAAGCATAAAAACGTGACCGGTGCAACGTATAACGAGGCAGGATACATTACGCACGTGGAACTTGAAAATGGCGAAACCGTGAGGGGTAAACAATTCATATCCAACGTGCACCCCGCTGTTACGATCGACATATTCGGAGAGGAAAGGTTTCTGGGGGTTTACCGTAACAGGATCAGGAATTTGCCTAACACGATTTCCACTTTCCTTGTACATATATCTTTCAAAAAAAATACTTTCAGATACCTCAACCATAACATTTACCAGCATCATACCGATGGCGTGTGGGATGGTATCGAATATGATGTTGAAAGTTGGCCGCAAACCTATTTTATTTGTACGCCGCATCTTTCCCGCAGCCCTGAATTTGCTGAATCCATGTCAATTATGACTTATATGAAAAGTAGTGAAACCGATGAATGGGCTCACACTTTCAAAACAGTAGCCGCACCGGGCGACCGGGTGACTGCGTATGAGGATTTCAAAAGAGAGAAGGAGCAAAAAGTTTTGACACGTATTGAACAGGTTTTCCCTGGTATCCGGGAGAAAATCAATCATGTTCATAGCGCTTCCCCATTGACCTTCCGTGATTACATTGGCAATCCGGACGGTTCATTGTACGGTATTGCCAAAAACTCGGAGAACCCTGCACGTACCCAGGTCAATACAAAAACACGTATTCCTAACCTTCATTTGACCGGACAAAATATATCGATGCATGGAATACTGGGTGTCACAGTAAGTGCCTTTGTGACTTGCTTCGCATTTGTTGATAAAAATAAACTTATTCAAAAAGTTATAAATGCCTGAACATGCAAAAAATTGACGTACTCGTAATCGGTGCCGGACCTGCTGGCACAGTGGCTGCTTCCTATTTGAGAAACCAGGGTTACGAAGTGACCATTCTTG
>DASYHR010000916.1:0-3872 GCA_035998385.1 Dyadobacter sp.
AAAGTTGAGACATGAATTGGCAATATAGAGCGAAAGAAATAGGTTGCGATGATCATGACAGAATGAGAGACCACCAACATAAAGTGATTTGTTATATCACTTCCCGTGACTATTGACAACTTGTTTCCGTCTATGGCAGTACATTAAAGTCTTGTAACACGTATAAAACTTATATCCGATTATGTTTACCCTTCAGGCAATATCAAATGCACATTCAAAAGTTAAATCAGGGGCTGATTTCCCGAAATATATTCAGGATATCAAAGCGCTCGGCGTTGAAGCTTTTACAACGTGGGTTTGCGATAGCCATACTGACTACCACGGCGCAGACGATTTCCTTATAAGTTCAGATGCGAAATATGCTATGCTCACCGTTGCTGACCAAACGGATAAGGAGGGTTTTATACATAATCTCAAGAGACATCAGTAGGGCGAAACGGATTATTTCACGTTTTGCCGGGACTGTGCCGAGGCGGGTATAGAAAAGTGGATTGTTGTGATCAGGGATATGACCTGTATCTATTATGATCAAAGCGGCAATCAGATTTTGGAAGAGAAAATACCAGTTGCGAAGTAAAAAACCATTATGTTTCGATTTTGACCGGCCTTCTATTCAGGGAGGCTTTTTTGGGTCTACTTCCTGAATCTTACTAACCGGAGATTTTATTACGGTGCGCTGCACCTTACGTTTGATTTCCTCTTTTGCTTATTTCTACAAATATTACGGTGCGACGCACCTTTCGATTAATTTCGATTTTAATCACGCCTACAAATATCACGGTGCGCTGCACCTTGTGTTAATCTCAATTCCTGCTTCTGCTACAGATATTACTGCGACCCGGAGCAATTCGATCGAATTCGTTTAATTTGTGCATTATAAATATTATTGTGCGTTGCACCTGTCACGTTGCAAAAAGCAACCGAGGCAACTGCGCTCCTCGTTGCCGTTATACTGTACTATTTCAAAAAGCAGTTGCTCAAATCTCCACATAAAAGGTGCAGCGCACCGCAGTATTTGTAGAAAATAACGCAAGTCGCGCCAACATAAGGTGCAGCGTACCGAAATATGAATTAATCAGCCCACACCAAAATTCATTGAATCAACAACTCTACCCTAATTCCCGAAAAATAATTTCAACCCGGATCAATATCCCTCCACACCAATAAAAACTCTTTCTTTGCAGGCGAACCAACAGATAAGTAACCTATGGAAAATCAGATTCTATCTAACCTCAAATCCGTACAGGAAAGAATTCTAAAAGCATGTAAAGATGCGGGAAGGAATCCGGATGAGGTGCAATTGCTGCTTGCGACTAAAACAGTGCCGGCCGAAAAGATCAGAATTGCCGTAGAAGCGGGTGTCTGTCTGACCGGTGAGAATAAGGTACAGGAACTGCGGGACAAGGCTGCCGGACTGGCAGGATTGAAAATTGAACGTCATTTTATTGGTCATTTACAGACAAACAAGATCAAAGACGTCTTGAAGTATGCTTCCTGTATTCAATCTCTTGACAGGATTCCGGTGGCTGAAGAACTGGATAAACGGCTTCAGAAAGAGGGTCGTTCTATGGACGTTTTTGTACAGGTGAACGCTTCCGGAGAGGATAGTAAATTCGGTATTGAACCAGGGCAGGCCATTGCCTTTGTTCAGGAGATTCAAAAATTTGAGGCATTAAAAATCAAAGGATTAATGACCATCGGATTATTGGATGTTGAGAAAGAAAAAATGAGACCTTCACTCGCGTTGCTGAGAAAAACACGGGATAACATACTCGAAGCAGGGATTACAGGCATAGAAACGCTGGCGTTATCCATGGGTATGTCTCAGGATATGGAGCTGGCTATTGCTGAAGGTTCTAATATGGTGCGGGTCGGGACCGCCGTTTTTGGAAACCGCTTTTTGGGGAAAGAAATATGGAATGAAAACGAAGCCTGACGAGTTGTTACTTCAACTGAATCGCAATACGCATATCAAACTCAAATCCCAATGAATGTTTTCGAAATTATCATCAACGACCAGGAGAAAGTAGCTCTTGATGATGTTTTTCATACTACCGACAACAAAGCCGCACTTACCCAGATCATAAAAGAACACCGGTATCTGGATGTTCTTGAAAAATATAAATTACCTGTCAGTAACAAAGTTCTTTTACATGGAGACTCGGGTTGCGGCAAAACCACTACTGCCAAAGCCATCGCAACCGCCCTCGGAAAGAAGATCGTGATTGTAGATCTCAGTACGTTAGTGAATTCGAGAATCGGTGAGACGTCCAGAAACATCAAGGGGCTCTTTGATAAAGCAGCCAGGGATAAGGCCGTATTGTTTTTGGATGAGTTTGACCAGATTGGTAAAACGCGAAGCACGGACGATAAGGAAGTCGGGGAGATGAGGCGCCTGGTGAATGCCATTATTCAGCAAATTGATTATCTGCCTCAACATGCCTTATTGGTGTGTGCAACTAACCATTACGACCTGATCGATATTGCGCTGATCCGCCGTTTTCAGCTTCGCCTGAAATTTGAATTGCCCGATCAAAACAAACTGGACGAATATTACGACAAATTACTATCCACCTTTCCGCTTCATTTACGAAGTATTGATCGAAAATATGGCATGTCATATGCAGAAGTAAAAGATTACGCACATGCTGAACTGAAGCATCGTATCATTCAGGAATTGGAAGGAAACGTATAGCATCGGATCAATATTTGCTATTGATTTAATCAGGTTTCAATCACTCAAAACACACCTATACCATGCTGGAAACAATTAAAGACGCACTTTGGCAGCAGTTTGGCGCATCAATCACTATGTTGGAAAATGCCATCCAACTATGGCCGGACTCACTATGGAGTACGGACAAAAGATTTTTCTATATAGCTTACCATACACTCATCCTGGCCGATTATTACCTCACCATCCCTGCGCCACCCGAATTTCTAGTCGCCCTTCCGTTTACGTTTACTGAAAAAGAAGACATCCCGGCTGGCGTACCTGGCGATATGGTCCCTGACAGGATTTACACCAAGTCAGAAATGACCGGATATATCCAAACTATAAAAGAGAAATGTAACGCTGTCATCGCGCAACTGACTGAAGAAAAAATCAGCGAAAGATGGGTGGAAGATGGAGGTGAAATGGACTATTCAGTTTTGGAAATACTGATGTATAATATGAGACACGTACAACACCATGCCGGACAAGCCAATATGTTGTTGAGGCAAACTACAAATAAATCGTCAGGTTGGGTTTTCAGAGCAGACGAAGCATAAATAATATGGTATACGCACTTGCAATAAATCCTGATCCGCACATCATGCGGCTTTCAGGTAATATCAAAAATACGATCAGAGAAGGATTGAACAGGAATTTTGGCAGTTACAATGCACCTCCGCACATCACATTATTGTCATTTGAAGGTGATGAAAAAAATTATCCCAATATACTGACAGAGTTCAAAAGAGTGCTTGCTGTGATCGCTCCTTTCCAGCTCGGTTTCGCTGGGTTCGGAGATTTCAAGCAGAAGAAAAACTGTACATTTTTTATCAAACCGAACGGGGAAAGTTCTGATGCCATCATTGACCGTTGCGAAAAGGTGGGTGAATTATTTGACAAATCGGTGAGACGCAGGTATGTTGACAGCTGGAAGATGGTTGTCAAAAAAACGCCGCATATGACGCTTGCTCGGGAATTATCTGAAAAGGAAATTTCCGTTTGTTATGAGGTGGCTCCTGATGATTTCAACGAATCGTTCTTCTGTAAATACTTTGTAATCAGGAAATTCAATGAGCAACGAGGCCAGTTTGACATCCTCGACACGATTGAATTACTGGGCCGCGACTATATGGAGGGAGAACAAACAAAGTTGTTT
>DASYHR010000917.1:0-3508 GCA_035998385.1 Dyadobacter sp.
TTTTGGAGAGGTCACCCATTTCATCTCTGGTTACATCCACAGTCAATCGCTGATTGAGATTGTGGGCGTTAATTCCCTTCACATTTCTGATGATCCTGCGAATAGGTTCAAAAACCTGATTTGAAAACAGCTTTCCAACGGTAAACACGAAGACCATTGCAATAAAAAATCCGGTAATCAGGAGATTCTGAAGGTTTTCCAGTTCCTCTAATCCGTATAAATCAACCGCCTTTGAAATGATGATGATATTCTTACCTTCAAGCGTAATATTCAGCCCTACGTAGGAAGTATCGCTGTAAAAATAGCGGGCGGGCTCTTTTCTTACAATCTGATCGTAAAAAGACGGAGGCACCGGCAGCTTCATCTTCAGCGAGTTCACCTTGTCTATATCACCGGTACGGATAATTGTATGGTGCTCATAAGGCAAGTCGCCAAGGTGCTTTTCCTTGATATCGTAGTAGATGGATGTCTGTGACTTATTTTCGTGCAGGGAGGCATGCCCGACAATGTCTGCACGCACCTCCAGACGGTGGAAAAAGCTGTTTTCTACTCCTTTACGGGAAAAAGTATATACGAAAATGCTCAGCGCGATGATGATACCTGCTGTCAGAAAAGTAAAGATGAGGGCAATCCTATTTTGGATCTTCATAGGTCTGCCGCATTACGTAGCCCATTCCAAATACCGTATGAATCAGCTTCACAGCGTGTTTCTTGTCAATTTTCTTTCTTAGATAATTGATATAGACGTCCACAACGTTCGTACCGAGATTGAAATTAATATCCCATACATTTTCCAGGATTTCCATTCTGTTGAGCACCTTATTCTGATTCGTCAGCAGAAACTCCAGCAACCTGAATTCCGTTGCAGTCAGTTCTATGGGTTGTCCGGCTCTGGTCACCGTCTTGGTAACGGTGTCCATGATCAGATCCCCGATACGTAATCCGGTTACACTCTTTTCTTTTTCAGTCTCTTTGGTCCGTCTCGTCAGTGTTCGTATCCTTGCTTCAAGCTCCGCAAGCTTGAACGGTTTAGTCATATAATCATCTGCCCCGGCATCAAGCCCCGATACAATATTCTCTGTAGTTCCCAGCGCGGTCAGCATCAGGATTGGCGTGCTGATATTTGCACTTCTTACTTTACGACAAACCTCCATTCCGTTGATCAGGGGAATCATCAGGTCAAGAATGATGATATCAAAATCATGCTGCAGACACATCTGCAAACCCGACTGACCATCCATTGCAACTGTAATTTCATTTCCTGGTGAAAGACTTCTTTGTATCAGTGAAATTACACTTGGCTCGTCCTCTATAATTAATAACTTCATTGGTTCAATAAGGGTAGTTGGCATCACTGGTATAGGTATCAATAACCTGCGTTTACATTAAAAAATTTCTTCGTTCTTCAAAAATCAGGGTGCTATTGTATGTCACAATCGGGCACCTCTCACCTCCTCATCCTGTTTAAATAACTCAAAAACCTTCTAAAATCAAAATTTCAATAAAATATAGATTGTGATCACTGGCATAAATTCGCATTTTTTGCACTGTTTAAACCGATTTTTGAAGGCAAAATCCACACAAAATTCCGACACTTAACAGTTATTAACATTCTTAAAAATTTGCAATCTTCATTTGAATTATTATATTTGACATATAGCAGGTATTTATCAAATTTCCGCCCCAATAATTCCAATCATTCTTGAATTCATTATAAAAGTATGAATTTTTTAATGTACTGATACCAATCAGCATCATGACAAAAAGAACTTTTGTATTGTTTTTATTCCTGGTTCATACCACGGTCTTATCGCTGTTTTCAGGACAGTCAAGGGCATCGTATAAGCCGGATATTCTCACAACCAGGTTCATTGCTTACATTCCGGCAAACCAGGAAGTGCTGCAGGATTTTGAGATTTGCGAAGAAGAAGAGCTGGTAGATGCCCCTATTATTCAGGCAGATGAATGTGAGTGGAAAGAGAATCTGACCGACCTGTTACGCCACAGGCATTCTTCTTACAGGTTCTCACTTTTCGAATCTGCACCATCTGCATTTATTGATTTTCTCCCCAATCTTAAGGGTCTTTCCAAAGCCCATAAGCCATTATTTTCTGTATATCTGAGCAAAAATATTTTGCCGGATTATTATAGCTTTCTTCACCGACTCTGCCCATTCTAAGGCCAAATTCACATTTTTCTGAGTTGCGGGTTCTGTGTTTATGATGAACATATTGTAACCGTTTGTATACATGATACTTAGGTCGCTGGCATTCGTTTTTTAACATGCTGATACATAACGGGTCTGCCCTCTCCTATTTCAAATTACCATAAAGACATTTTTACCATCATACTAACTCATCATGAAAAATTACATTTGGCCGGTATTCCTTCTGGCAGGCGCATTCGTTACCGGTTGCGCAACGCAAAGTAAGGATACATCAGAAACCAGCGACAGCATCAGGACGATTCCTGTAACTGAGCTTAAAACGCAGAGTACGAAGCTCCACAGAGAATATGTGGGTGATATCCACGCGGTGAAGAACGTAGAAATTTACGCCCGTGTAAAAGGTTATCTGGAAGAAGTATATGTAGATGAAGGAAAAGAAGTGCGGAAAGGACAGGTTCTTTTCAGAATAAATAATGAGGAATATGTAGCAAATCTTGCCAAAGCAAAAGCAATGCTGCAAAGCGCCGTAGCTGAAGCAAAAGGAGCTGAGCTGGAATTAAAACGAGTGAAGCTGCTTGTTGATAAAAACGTTATTTCAAAAACGGAAGTAGAAGTTGCTGAAGCCAAACTTGCTGCTGTTAATGCTAAAATTGAAGAAGCACGTTCTGAAAAAGCGAACGCAGCACTACAGTTAGCGCAAACACAAATCCGTGCTCCTTTCGACGGAATCATTGATCGTATTCCATCCAAAACGGGAAGCCTGATCAACGAGGGAACATTGCTTACCACACTGTCAGACACCAAACACGTTTTTGCTTATTTCAATGTATCTGAAAACGAATACCTCGAATACGTAAAAGCCAGGGGTAAAGCAGACAATCGCCAGGCGCTGGTGGAGCTTGAACTGGCAGATGGATCTTACTTCAAACATAAGGGAACCATCGAAACCATGGAAGGTGCGTTTGATGAAGGAACCGGATCGATTGCCTTCCGTGCTCGTTTCGCGAACCCCGACAAACTGCTCAAACATGGTTCTACCGGTACAGTTCGTCTTACCAACGCGGTAGATAATGCTATCCTTATTCCCCAAAAAGCGGCTTTCGAGATTCAGGATAAAAACTTTGTATACGTAGTTCAAAAAGATAATAAAATCAAAACCCGCGTGTTTACTCCACAGTCACGCCTGGGCGATTATTATGTAGTCAAGTCAGGATTGGAACCTGGTGAAAGGATTGTTTATGAAGGATTGCAGGGATTAAAAGATGGCGCGACCATCAATCCAAAAACAATCTCCATGGATAGCCTTAAAGCTCCGGCAAGTAAGGTAGAGCTATCTGCCCG
>DASYHR010000926.1:0-2794 GCA_035998385.1 Dyadobacter sp.
CAGATCGGTGCAGTCAACTATGCAAATTATTCACAAACTGTCCCGTTCGGACTTTTCAGCTTCGTCAGATATGGCGGTTATCGCAGATATGAATTTGGTACCAATGAGTTTGACCGTTTCTCATTTAATTTCAAAACGGGCGTCTCCCGCTTCTACAATGTCTTTGCACTTGGGATCAATGGCTTTTCAGACCATCAACATATAGGAACAATCGGTTACGGATTTGGAACTGCGCGAAACCTTGGCAAAGGCTGGGCTATCAATGCAGATTTAACTGCAAACGCTGTTTTATTTAAAGAACAGGAACTCGAGGATGCTCCGGCCGGCATGTTTCGGGTTTCAATCAGTGCGGAGAAAAAGTTAGGCTCGCGGCTCGCTCTCTTTGCCGGCCCCTCCCTGAACTGGTATAGCGCATCAAAATCAGGACATATCAATATCTCCGACCATGTGCTTCGTCCCAGGTGGTTGGGTAAAAAGCCGGATAATAATACCAAAAGTTTTGGCTGGATTGGTATTCAGGCGGGGTTGCGGTTTTGTAATAAGATGTGAAAAAAGAAAGACGTGTCCGGCTATTTTCCGGCCAGCCACATGATACGGCGCATACAACTCCCTGCTGTCCTAAAAACCAATCCGCTTCCTACTTCCCACACTTACATTTCCTTTCACATACTCATTCAGTTCGGCCAGTTCTTTTTCAAAACCACCTGACAAAATCGGGAAGCGGCACCAGGAACGAGGATCCAGATTCAGATCATCCAGATGGAATGAAGGTGCATAACGTTCGCGTTTCCACTGATTGCGGCTCCATAACCTGAAGAATCGCTCTGTCCACTGGTGGATTCTTTCTATTTCATACACCTCCGTGTATCGAACCAGTATTCCTTTAAAAGATTCAGTTGGTGATTTCTTGTCACGAATGGCAAGCTTTTCCAATGCATCCAGCAAGTCGTATGGCATCAGGTCCGCCTCATCTGTTTGATTTTTAGCCAAAGGACGTAGCTCAGCAGTGGGTTGTAGACTGTTTACTTTTTTAAGTCCTTCTATTTTGATGTGTTTGCCTTTCACCTCACAACCTTCTGTCTCCAGCCAGCGTAACCATTGCCGCAGATAGTGTTTGTCTATTCCCGCCAACGGACTTATGCTACCGGATGTATCACCATCCATAGTCGCATAGCCAACAGCCACTTCAGACCGGTTCGAAGTGGCCAGCAACAAATGATTGGAAAGATTGGTGAGCAACCAAACACCCGGAGCTCGTACCCTTGCCTGTATGTTTTGAAGAGCGATGTCGTCGTCATCCCAACTCAGCTTTCTATCAATCTGTTCTTCAATAAGGCCTTTGTAGGTTTCTACAAGACCGTTGATATTGATATTGTAAAATTTCGAACCGATGGAAAGTGCCAGAGAACGAGCGGATTCGAGTGTATCTTCCGAACTGTTTTCTGTACCCTGGTATATATTATGAATCAGCACTGACGCCAGATCCTCTTCGGTCTTAGACGAATGGATCGCTTTGATATAAGATAATTTCTCTTTCACTCTGTCTAATCCGATACTTTCATCTGCCAAGCGGATCATCAAACCACATAAGGCAGTACATGCACAGGAATCGGCGCCTCCGGATAGGGAAATTGTAAAGCCATTGGAGCGGCTCTTTCTCAAATAATCAAATAATCCAAGACAAACCGCTCTGGCAAATTCCTCTTCTTTGATGGCTCCTCCCCTTTCAAAAGGTTCCATTTCCGCAACTTGCGGAAGCACCGGTTCTATATCCGGAAATTCAAACCGACCAGACGCAAGCCAGCTCTTGTCCTTTGTCGGTGGTGCAATCATACTTTGAATTTGACTCAATCTGGTAATCTCTGTATCAATTACGGCCGTTGTTACCAAATAATCCTCATAGCTAAAACGCGGACTGCTCACAAGCAATTCTCCATTAGAAGCCACCATTGCATCACCGTCGTAAATAGCCCTGCCTGCCTCATTTCCCAATAAATTGGTGTAGATGTAAGTACAGGCAAATGTTCGTGAAGCATCCACCACCAGTCGTTCCCTGGTCATAAACTTATTGAAGGCGAAATGGCTGGCACTCGGATTCAATACAATATCTACTCCCCGCTCATAGTGCCTGCGCGCCGGACGATTCGCTACCCACCCGTCTTCACATATTTCAAATGCGATTCTGACACCCTTCGATCCACCTTGTAAAGGGCTGCGGCTCAAATCAAAAATAACATCTCCGATCGGATACGTCATCTGATTAATTTCGATGGCATCCACAACACCCGGTTGCCATGGCCGAAACCATCGGGCTTCGTAATGGATCCCATTGTTGGCCAGATTCTGCTTACAGTAAAATCCAACGATTTGTTTATTGGAGATAAGGCAGGCAGCATTGTACAAGCTATTGTTATGGCGCACGGGAAGCCCTACAGCAACCACTATTCCTGTAGTTTCCTGTACAATATCCAATAGACATTTCTCTGCCTGCTCCACCAGATCAGGTGCGAAGAAATAATCTTCACATCCGTAACCTGTAATACAAAGCTCTGGCAAACACAGTATGCTTACCTGCTGTTTTCTAGCCTCTTCAATCGCAGAGATAATATTTTTTGTGTTTGTTTCCCAGGACATGGGCGTCTGGTTCACTACACCCGAAGCAACCTTTATTTGTGGCATATATGATGCGATCTGTTGTAGAATCGTATAAAAAAATCTGATAGAATCCGTCTGCAACTTAACAAAAAATCAGCATAAGGAATTGTACACAACTGGCCTGTTTCCTTTTATCTGG
>DASYHR010000935.1:0-1943 GCA_035998385.1 Dyadobacter sp.
TCTCCGTATATTGTTGAAAGAGATTTCAGTCGCTGGCGTTACGGGGTACATGGGGGTTATAGTTATCGCACAGGGAAAATAAGTAATAATGTTTCACAAGTATATAAAGACTATCTGAAGAGTCTTAAGTCAGGATTCACACTTGGAGGAGATATTCATTATTTCATTTCAGAATCTATAGGTCTTGGGGTGGTGTATGGGCTCAACAAGCATAAAGCAACAATGAGCGGAGCTGAAGATAACGTCACAATGCACTATGTTGGAGCATCTGTATTGAACAGGTATATACTCGCTAATCCTCAGAAGCATTTTATACTTGGGCTTAACATGGGTTATCAGTCCTATCTGGATAAAGCCAAAGTAACAGGCGACAATTTCAATATATCTGGCAGTACGTTAGGTCTGGGGCTGGAAGCAGGCTTTGAACAGGAATTAAGCGCCGGAACTTTGATTCATTTTGGCTTGGGATTCAAGGCATCTACGCTTACCAAAATCAAAGTAAATCAAAATGCCCCTATAAAACTGGACAAAGAAAACTTCGAAAATCTGGGTCGGCTGGAATTAACGGTCGGTTTGAAATTCGGTAAATAAAAAACCAACCTGCCTGTACAAAAAAGGTCAGGCGGGTTGGTTATGTCATCCTTTTCCGGAAACCTTATCTCCCAAATTAAAACATCTCCTGCAACGTGCTTCGTACGAATCCGTTTCCCCTACCAATACTTGTTCTTTGGATGCCGCAAAGCGATAGGAATGAGACGCCACTTCCCCGCACACCATACAGATGGCATGGACTTTGGTTACAAATTCGGCCATGGCCATTAGCTGAGGCATACAACCGAAGGGTTTTCCCAGATAGTCCATGTCCAGACCGGCAATGATCACCCGCTTGCCCGAATTGGCCAGGTCATTTACGACTTCCACAATATTGTCATCGAAAAACTGTGCTTCATCCACGCCCACAACTTCGCAGTCGCCAGCTAGCTCAGTAATTTTGGACGAGCTGTCAACTGGTGTTGAGTGGATATAATTATCGTTATGAGAAACAATGTTCTCATGATGATAACGTTGATCCATGGTAGGTTTGAAAATCTGCGTTTTCTGCTTTGCAATTTTTGCCCGGTTTAAGCGGCGAATCAGTTCTTCTGTTTTGCCGGAGAACATGGAGCCGCAGATTACTTCGATCCAGCCCGTACGTGGAGTTTGATTTGCCCTTCTGTTTAATGGTTCAATGAACATGTAATGATATAATTGAAATAGGCCTGCCAGCCTGTAACAGCTAATTTTATTTTATCTTTACAAAGCAAACATATTTTTATTAAACACTTTCGTTAAAAACGATCTTATTCGTATGCCGAATAATCTGAATTCAATTGCACTCAACCAATACGCTGCCCGGTTTTCAACCACAATCCTGAATGAGGTTTACCGGTCGCAAGATATCGTTACAGGATCCGAATTACTAAAGCTTACGCCTGTACGACAGGTAAATCTGGGTATTTTGAATCGCTTGTTTGAACAGTGGAAAAGCAATGCGGAATCCTTTCGCAGCCCTTATTTTGATTTTGACCATGAAGAAGTGAAGCAGGCGCTCGAAGCGTTTATGAATACTGCCTCGCGCTATATAGCCGTCAGACGTGCAGATCTGGAACCTTTGCTCCTTGATTCTGTGAAAGAAGCTCTGAAGTTACTCTTTACACCTGAGTCGTATCTGGAAGAGAAAATCAGAGCAACTCCTGATTCCGAGTTCACACAGGAGAAGGCTGAACACCTTGTCAAATACACACAGATACACAGGAAACTGGGTGAAGCTCTGTTGCAAAAACTAGTAGATAGCGGCGCAGCATTGGCCTATCAGACTCAGGCGGCCAGCTGGGTGTATGAGCTTAAAAAGGACGAATCGTTGCTGGACGACAAAGAGCCTTATCTGGCTCAGTTCTCAGATG
>DASYHR010000949.1:0-3737 GCA_035998385.1 Dyadobacter sp.
CCATCGGGCTACACTGGATTAGGCGGCTACAGCGATGAGCGCGGCAGCAATGGTCTGATCATTGATAACCAGGGAAGGCTGGTTTCCTGTGAGCACGGAGACCGCCGCATATCCGCCATGCCATTAACGACAGGTGGTAAAATCACGCTAAGTGACGGATACAATGGAAAGCGATTCAACAGCCCCAATGACATCGTGCAACATACCGGAAACGGAAGCTATTACTTTACCGATCCACCGTACGGACTACCCAAAAAGCAAGACGACCCTTCGAGGGAATTAAAGGAATTCGGAGTTTACCGTATTGATAAAGAAGGTAAGACCAGTTTGCAGATCGCCGACCTGACCAGACCTAACGGACTAGCATTTTCTCCTGACGGGAAAATATTGTACGTGGCACAGTCTGATCCTGAGAGAGCGATCTGGATGGCCTACCCTGTAGATGAAAAAGGAAATATTGGAAAAGGCTCGCTACTTTTCGACGGTACTCCGATGGTTAAATCCGGGAAAGCAGGTCTGCCTGACGGATTAAAGGTTGACAAACTGGGAAATATCTGGTCTTCCGGACCAGGCGGTTTACTTGTCTTATCTCCAAAAGGCAAGTTGCTGGGAAGAATTGAAATGGGTGAACTGACGTCCAATTGCGCATGGGGTGACGATGGCTCAGTTCTCTACATGACAGTAGACGGCTATGTATGCAGGATCAAAACAGCTGTTACAGGAGCTGGCTGGTAAAAAAAGAAGGGGCAGAATAACCTGAATCATTATGCCCCTTCCTGCAAGGTTACTTGTTTGTAAGGCCTCTCAATTTTAATAGCGTTGCATCAACTTCTGCCCTTACATTTGGCCAATCCGTTTTACCACGTTTATAAATACTTGCATAAGATTTGTACAACGTCATCTGGTCTGCATTTAGCTTATCCAGTTCCCTTGATATTTGTTGCCGGTTCTCAGCATTGGCGTTTTTGTAGTCGGCGAGCAAATTGTTATACCTGCGTTCGGCAATATCGATCTCATATAAGACCACATCACCCAATTTATCCATCTCCTCGTACAACTTTGTCAAACGGTCATACTGATCAGAAGTTTCTACCCTTGCTGAAGACGACTTTGCTGTCGGCGCATCCGCTATTGTTGAATAGTCTTTTCTATAGCTGCCATCCGCTTTTTGAGGGTCGCTTTTTACGGCTGTCTCCTGAGCTGTGCCTGTTTGCGGCAGGTAGTTGCCATGTCGCGTATCGGCAGCAGCAACCGGCGCCGAACCGTCTGATTTATTGAGTGTGCTCGACATATTTTTCATACCGGTGCACGACCAGGCAGAAAGAACAATCAGAAGCAGATAGCAAGGTAAAGTTTTACTTCTCATCAAATTGAGCGGTTAGAAGTTATGTCTTAAACCAATATTGAGATTGGGATTGAAATAGAAAATCTTAGGCAAAAGCTCTACATATGCCCCGGTTTCGATAAAAAAGGAAGTCGGTTTGTTAGCAAAGAAAAACTCCAGACCACCAGTCGCTGATGGACCTGTGGAGATGTTGGTCGTATGAACGCTTTTTACATTGCGGTCGGGATAGTACCTACGGGAATTGAGCTGCACACCCACCCCACCATAAGCGATCATTCTTTCATTGAACATTGGCACGTACCAAAGATACGTTCCGTTGAAAGAAATCCCGATCGCTCCAAGGTCGTCTTTAGAAGTTTTATAGGTTTTTTTGTTTTTCAGAAACCCTGTATACGTTCCTACGGAAATATCGAGCCCGTTACGATCGCCATACTTCCGGATACTTACACCTGTTGGCTCGCCTAACTTAAAGCCCAAAGCCCATTTTTGTGTTTGTGCCTGCGCAGATAACACACTTAAAATCAATAAAGAAGCCAGATAATACTTTTTCATAACTATTCATTTTAAATCCTGAGGGCAAATTGCTCCCATTGCGAAAGTTGATAATTTGGATGCCGCAAACCTAGAAAGATTTACCCAAATCCACGGAACGGCAACCGTGATATTTTAAGACTAACGATTACCACATCAGTCACAACTAAATTTCTGTTCCAGATTAGCCGCTTGCTCAACTTATATGTAATATATTGTTTCAGTATCAATTTATCTTTAATATTGCGCCCAAATTCAATGTCACATACTAATTGTCAACAAAAGTGTCGGAAGGTAATAAGAGCAAAATTTTTAATTCAAAAGACTTAATTGCCTACTTCCTCGTTGCAGGTACCGGCGCTGCAGTTCAGCTTCTTTGCAGCAGTTTATTTCAGGACTGGTTTGGACTTACCTTTCAGGAATCAATCATGCCTGCTTATGCTGCATCGTTCATCGTCGGCTTTGCACTGACAAAGCTTTTTGCTTTTGATGCCCGTAAAACAAACCAGACCCGTCGCGAAATGGTAAAATTCCTGATGGTGGCGGTTTTTTCAGGCTTCGTGACCTACATCTTCTCCAACGCGGCTTACTATATTTCAAATAACTATTTTGCGACTTACCAATTCCTGCTTCCTTATTCAGAGAAAACAGTCAATTTCAATGAAATGGTCTGTTATACAGTCGGTATGGGATTCAGCTTCATCAGCAATTATATTCTACACAAGACCTTCACGTTCAAAAGCACCGGATTCTACCATCGTCTCAAGGTGCTGATTCGCTAAAATCAAAGACGTTCTATAATAATCGCAGACGCTCCGCCGCCGCCATTACATATGGAAGCAAGTCCGTAACGTCCGCCTTTCTGCTGTAACACAGAAAGCAATGTCGTCATGATCCGCGCTCCGGAAGCACCAAGCGGGTGACCCAACGAAACTGCGCCCCCGAATATATTTACTTTGTTTTGATCAAGATTCAACTCAGAAATATAAGCCAGTGCGACTACGGCAAACGCTTCATTCACCTCAAAATAATCAATATCTGAGATGGGCAACCCAGCTTTTTTTAGCACCTTTTGTGTGGCCAGTATTGGCGTAGTTGTAAACCAGGCTGGTTCTTGCTCAGCATCTGCATAAGCCACAATCCGCGCAACTGGTTTTAGGTTCTGAGTTCGCACAACATCAGCAGATGCCAGAATTAGTGCAGCAGCCCCGTCGTTAATCGTTGAAGCATTTGCGGCTGTGACGGTACCATCTTTGGAGAATACGGGTTTTAAAAAAGGGATTTTTTCAAACTTAACACGTTTGTACTCCTCATCTTCACTCACAAAAGTACTTCCCGCACCCTTCGAATCGGGTATTTCGACCGGTATTATCTCATCCGTGAAAAACCCATTTTCAGTCGCAGTTGCACTTCTCTGGTAAGATTGAATCGCGAATGCATCCTGTTGTTCACGGGTGATGTTGTATTTGCCTGCAGTGTTGTCGCCACACACGCCCATTCCCACCTGATCGTATACATCCGTTAAACCATCTTTTACCAACCCATCCAGCACTTCACCATGCCCGTAACCCTGTCCGTAACGGGCTTTCGGTAAATAGTAAGGTATCTGCGACATATTTTCCATTCCACCTGCGACAATCACAGATGCATCTCCAAGTTGAATCGACTGCGCAGCCAGCATTACCGCTTTCATGCCCGAAGCACATACCTTGTTGATCGTTGTACAAATCACGTCCGGCTTCAGGCCTGCATAGATCGCAGCCTGGCGGGCAGGAGCTTGCCCCAGGTTGGCTGAGATTACATTTCCCATATATACCTCTTCCACTGTATCAGCAGTCAGCTGTGTTTTGGAAAGTGCCCC